>JBIPMR010000449.1:0-4064 GCA_044369025.1 Luteolibacter sp. | reverse complement strand
CTACTGCCGCCGCCAATGGTCGCTGGTGGACAATCCGGATTTGAAATACAGCTGGCTTGCCTTGTTCGACCGGCAGCTGATGGAGCTCGCGAAAAAATACGAACTGCTGGCAAAACCCTCCGCCCAGCTGCTGTTCATCGATCACGAAAAGAAGATCCTCGTCGCCGAGCGCGGCAATCTGGTCTTCGTCTTCAACTTCTCCGTCGGGCACTCGGTCTTCGGCTACCCCATCCACGTGCAGGGCCCGGAAACCCGCGAACTCGTGCTCGATACCGATCTTTCTGAAACCGGCGGCTACGGGCGCGTCGATCACCGCTTCGACTATCCGGTTTCCAACGAAGGCGTGATGCAGGTCTACACCCCCTCGCGCACGGGTTTGGTGTATGCGAAAAAATCCTGAACCTCCGCCCCACGGAGATTCCCGGCGGGCGTCACAACACGATTCCGGAAACCCACGGGATGCTGTTAGCCAAGGCGCTGGAGGAGTGCGCCGCCGGGCGGTGAATGACCGGGCCCATTGAGACTCGGACGCGGAGGGAAGAAAGTTGGAATTTTTCGGCTTGCGCGACGTGAGGGCCGCCATTAATCCTCTGCCGTCCTTGCGCTTCGACATCGGAAAACCACCCTGAAGAAGCCATTCCATTTCCTGCTCGTTTTGCTCGGCTGCCTGCATCTGGCGGGCGGGCCTTATTCCATGATTCAGGTTTACGCCTGGGCCGGGATGCTGGTGAGCTATTCCCAGGATGGCGGCCTGATCAGTGCCGCCAAAGACACCTTCAGCGGTGATAGACCCTGTGGGCTCTGCTGCAAGATCGCCGCCGCGCGCGAGGCGGATCAGGAACGTGGTCAGCCGCTCGTCCCGTTGTCCTCCAGCCTCTCTGCCAAACAACTCGGCGAGATGATTGCCACGGCTGAAATCCGCCTGCTTTTCCCTCGCCCGTGCGAGCTTCCTCCGGTGCGATTCGCCGGCAATTTTTCCCCCAACGGGATGGCGTGCGCCACGCCGCCCACGCCGCCGCCGCGATCCGCGGCCTGACCACGCCCCGCCTCCATCGATCCGACCGCATTGCGGCAGGATGGTGAGGTCATGGATCGCCCCGCGCCCGGCCTCGTGCCCGGAGCCTGACGGGCTTACCCCCGGCGATCCGCCGCAGCGTGTCCCGCAAACACTCTGGCCCGCACCTCTGGCACCACCAGAAGCGCAAGGACCAAGGGCCGGACCTTCCGTCGGGTGGCGTCATCGCACACCCGGCGGGAGGAGTCCGCGCCTTCCCTCCACTCTCTATCAATTGTTAGCCAATCCATGAAATTCAAATCAACGCGCCGCCAGGGATTCAGCCTGGTCGAGCTGCTGATCGTCATCGCCATCCTGGCGACCGTCGCCGGGGTGCTCGCGCCGGTCGGTCGCGGGATGATGTCCCGCAGCCGGGCGGTGAATTGCAGCCACAACCTCCGCCAGATCGGCATGGCGACCCTGATGTATGCCGGTGACCATCACATGGCGCTGCCCGCCACCTCCCACCAGCGCGGCGGCAAATCCTGGACGCTGACCTTGCAGCCGTATGCGTCGGGGAACATCACTTTCAAGTGCGCGGACGACCCTAACACCCGGCGCGCTTTCACCTATGTCATCAATGATTTTCTCACGCCGAATCCATCCGGCGCGGATCATTTGAATTTTTCGATTCTCACCAGAATCGAGCGCCCCGAAGCGACCTTCCTGTTCGCCGAGGCGGCCAGCTCCCACAGCTCGGATCACTTTCACTTCGCGCCCTATCATGGCGGTGTGATCCCGCCCGCGGTCTTCGACTATCAGGTGGCGGCCGGCAGCCATGACGGCAAGGCGAACTATTTGTTCGCCGACGGCCATGTGGAAACGCTGTCGCGAAGTGAAACCCTCGCCCGCCTGGCGGTGGCTGGCGGCCGCTTCGCCGATCCATCAGGGCCATGATCCATTTTCAAACTCCCATCATGAAAAAACGAACTAACATCCCGCGGCTCATCGCCGTGGCCTGGATCGCCGCAACATTTCCGCTCGCCGCGCACGACCACTTCGCCGCCGGGATTGTGGACACCAACCGCAACGGCGAACCGGACGCGGGTGAGCCACTGCGCATGATCGGGCCGGATCCCGGGCCGCGGGTCTTTCACCTGTTAGCCAGGCCGGCGGGCCAGCGCTGCGGCGGTTATTATATGTTGGACGAGAGCGCCCGCACTTTGTTTCCCAACGACGCCTTCTCCTTGACGGCGCTTTCCGACGGGCAGGAGGAGTCGGCGGACCAGGATCACGCGCGCACGGGCGCGTTCATTTGGGCTGAAATCACTGCGGTCTCCGGACCCGCCGGCGCGAATTTCGGCTTCTGGGAAGTGGGCAGATCCATTTCCCATGACACTCCGGATGTTTCGTTATTGACGAATGAAGCCACGGGAAACCCCGCGTTCCGGATCAGCGGGGGGGATGACGGAATCGAGCAGGATCCGCAGGGCCACATCCACGGCCGCGCCTGGACGGCGGACAAGCCCGGCGATTACTTCGTCAGCTTCCGCTTCGTGGACCGCAGCACCAGCGGGCCCGGTGGCGGACCATGGCATGCACCGAGTGAAATTTTCGTTTTCCATTTCAAGGCCGGCCCCGATTTTCAGCCGGTCGGAACGCGGCCGGCCGGAGGCGGCTTCCAGCTCACCTGGGCAAGCCGGATGGGGATTTGGGAACCCTTTCAGACCGGTGTTGTTTTCCAGATCCTGCGCGGCAGCGGCCTGGCGGGAGATGACTGGACCGTGATCGGCAGCGTCACCGGAACCACCGCCGCCACCGTTAGTTTTACCGACCCATCCCCACCGCCGGGGAAGGCGTTCTATCGACTTGCCTACGCTTGGGCCGGTGCCGCTGCGGCAGCCGGCGAGTGAACCAATCTACCTAACATAACTACCATGAAATTGAAATCAATCCACGCACTGTTCGTCCTGTCAATTCTCGCCCCGCAAGCGGCATCCGCCCACACCACCTACGGCGGGACGGCTAGAAATCTCGGCCCCAACGTGGAGACCGCGCCGGACTCCGGCGTTTTTGTTCCCGGGGCCATCAGCGGAGCCACTGCCGCGGCACCCTATTATAAAACCATCACCAATCAGACCGTCACTTCCAACTTCGGCTGGGCGGCGGGAACCCAGCCTGTTTATGGGGATGCGCACCATATCAAGGCATTCCGTTTCACGCTCGCCGAGGCCGGGCTGGCGACCATCCAGGTCAGCGCCGATGCGGCACGCGGCACGGCGGCGGGGCTTGCGATCCTGCCCGCGTTCTCGCTGTTTTCCGGCCTGCTGAGCACCGGCAGCGCCGACTATGACACGGCGGGCATCACGCTTGCCTATCTGCAAACTTTGGGGAATCCGCAGCCAAGGCTGGGCGCGTTGAACTCCCTGGGGGATTGGAAAATCGGCAACGATGCCAGCGTGGCGGATGGCTTGGGAAACTATGATTTCAACGAATTGAGTTCGTTGGTATATATCGGCAACGTGGCCGACGGCAGTTCCGCCGATTTCGGCTCCGCCGCCGGAATCCAGGGGGATGGCATTGCGGATGGCAGGGTGCGGGCGTCGTTCTGGCTGCCTGCCGGCGGTTATTCGCTGATTCTTGGCGGTTCCCAAATCAGCGGAAGCGATTTGCGAAGTTTCGGTGTGCAAGCTTCGCTGTCGGTGATCCCGGAACCGTCGGCGCTCTTGTTAGCGGGGATATCCGCCTGTGGCCTGTTCGTGCGGCGCCGGGAAAACCGGTGAGAGGCCTGTTAATCCATCACGAAAAGATCGCCCGTGGCGGTCTTCTTGGCGGCGGGTGTTTCTTCGGCAACGGGTGACGGCTCTTCAATGATTGCAGGAGCTTGCTCTTCGATGACCGCGACGGGTTCTGCTTCGGCGGCGGGTTCGGCTTCGACGGCCACGGCCTCCTCGACGGCGGCCACCACGGGTTCTTCGACAGGAGCGGCGGGCGCTTGTTTGTTTTTCTCAACCAAGCGCAGGACTTCCGCTTTGGCGGCGGCGACGCGGTCGGAATCACCGACAGGCCC
>JBIPMR010000448.1:0-4065 GCA_044369025.1 Luteolibacter sp. | reverse complement strand
TCATTGGCGCGGTCGATGGCAGCGTAGACGATGCGCTGGGCGAGCGAACGTTTTCCGGATTCCATCACCTTGCTAATGAGGTGACCAACGAGGGCGCTGTCGTAGCGAGGGTCGCGACGATCGGGCTTGGTAAAGATGCGCTTGCGGCGTGGCATGGCGTTGGGATGGTAATGTTAGGATTGGAGAGAATTACTTCTTCCCGCCTTTTTTGGCGGGAGCGGCGACGGCACCGGGTTTCGGACGCTTCGCACCGTATTTGGAACGGCTTTGACGGCGCTTATCGACCCCGAGGGTATCGAGCGAACCACGGACGATGTGGTAACGAACACCTGGAAGGTCCTTCACCCGTCCGCCGCGAACGAGGACGATGGAGTGTTCTTGCAGGTTGTGGCCTTCACCGCCGATGTAGGCGATGACTTCGAATCCGTTGGTCAGACGCACCTTGGCGACTTTGCGAAGAGCGGAGTTCGGCTTTTTCGGCGTACGTGTCATCACTTGGAGACAAACGCCGCGGCGCTGGGGGCAATTCACGAGAGCGGGTGACTTCGACTTTTCGGCCGGAGTGAGGCGTCCCTTGCGAACGAGCTGATTGATGGTCGGCATGATTTCCTTGCGGTGGTTCTGATTTTCCCATGGGGGCAAACCGGAGCGACGACAAGGCGACCTTGTAGTAGCTTTTTTCCGGAGCTGCACCCGATAAATTTTCCCTGTAATTCAAGCTACTTCGATTAAAACGTCAGCAGCCCTCGCTGTGGGGGGGGCGACTCTAGGAGCCGACCCCGACCTGACAAGTCCTATTTTGCAAATTTCTTCTAATTTCTTCACGCGTCCCGCAATTCACGGATTTCCTAGGATTCCGGGCGCCAAACATCCAGCGACGATTTCGCCTCGCTACAGTGGCGCGCATGATGATTTATCGAAAACGGGAGATGCGTCGAAACGGAGCGCTGGCCGGCCCGTTCCATTGCAGCTCCGCGATTTGCCAGCCGCGCCGGCTAAAGCCAGCACTCCATTTCGCGCGTGCAAGTTTAGCAGTGGAATGATGGATCGGTGACCGATCCCGCTGACGGCAGCTCGCCGCGCAACAGGACGAAGCCGCCAGAGACCAGCCGCCGCACGGGTTTCCCGGTGCCTGGCTGTTCGGTGAGCTTGGGGTCATTCATCCCCTGCTTGAACTCGAACCGGACCGGTTCTTCCCCCGCGCTTTGCGGGATGGTCTCATACACGTAGGTGGGCATAGTCCAAGCTCACCCGGCACGCCTGGAAATCCCAGAGCAATCTTCGGAATGAAAACGGGCGCTCAAGCGGTCACGCCACTTTCTGGGACTCGCGCTCGGCTTCGAGCTCGGCCTCGAAATCGGCTTCCAGCTTGGCCTGGATGTATTCGTCGGTTTGTTTCAGGGCCTCTTCGGCGTCGACGCGCTGGGCTTCGAGTTCCTGATCTTTCGCGGCGTCGCGAGCCATGCGTTTGTCTAACTTCCTCTGCTCGCGTTCGCGGCGCTTGTAATCTTTGCTGGGTGTGGCGGCCATGGTAAATTCCTTTTTCGGTTTTGAGTCTTAAGTCGGAGGCAAGCTCCGCAGGTGCGCGCCTCATAGAGTGCGGCGCCGGTTCAAATCAACCGAAAAAGTCCGGCAAGGCTGAATGCCCGACTATTTCACCACCGCGGCGGCGGGTGCGTAACCGGCGGCGGGCTTGCCATCTTTTTCGATTTTTTCGCAAGCCCAGAGCAAGCCGCGGGTCACCAAGTCGAGGTAACGGGCGTCTGAAATCGTCTCGTTGTTGTGGCCGATGGTGGTGGAAAAGACGCGGGTCTGCTTGTCGCCGTAAGCGTTGGTCCAGGCGACGATGGTTTCCTGCGCGCCCTGTTTGCCCTTCGCCAGCGGCTTGGCGGTGTCGCGGACGCTGAGGTTGTTATAAAGCTCCTCGTTGCCGGTGGTCCAATTTTCGAGACCCTGCGTGATCGGGCTGGCGGGATCGACATAACTGATATCGATCGGGGCCTGCTTGCCGTGGCCGCTGGATTGGATGCCGAGGAAATCGAACCACTCCCCGCCTTCCGCAGCGGCTGCCATCGGTTTGCCGAAGCCGGGCGAAACGCGGAAACTGTGCATGGCGCAGTGGAGCGCCACCGCCGGCACTCCCGCGCGATGCGGGTCGAGGATGCGCTTGACCATCGCGGGATCCTTGACCCCGGCGGCACATTCGTCGTGGATGATCACGTCGTAGGCGGCGGCCCAATCGTCCTTTTCGTAACAGGCAAAAACCGGCGTGGTGCCCTTTTCCGGCGAATAACAGACATCGACCTCGATGTTGGCCCGCGCTTCGATGCCGACTTCCAGCAGATCCTTCTGGGTGGCGTAGTCATGGCAGCAACCGCCGATGACCAGCAGGGCTCTCAACGGCTTCACCGGCTCGGCGGCGGAAGCGGAAATGGACAGGGCGGCGGTGATGGCGGGCAGCAGGAATCGGGCGGATGGTTTCATGGTGGGTGGATTGGGAAATGGATGCAGGTTTCCCGCCTTGCTGCGCACCAGCGCAACGGCGGGGCTTGGATTACCGGGGCGACGCGCCGATTCTTACGGACTTATCGCTGGCCGGTAAGGAGCTACGGCACTTTTGTCGTAGGCGGAACGGGAAGCCAATGAGGGAGAGTTTCACGCGATTCATTGGCCCCGCTTCCGCTTGCACCACAGGAGCACCCGCCGCTTGGGTGGACAAACACGGTGCTAACTTGGGACGCAGGGAACGCCTGTAGCGGCGTGTCTATGACCGCCGTGCGGATGGGAACGCGCGGAGCCACACCTTCGCCAGGCATTGGCATCGGCGCTCATAG
Source organism: Luteolibacter sp. (assembly GCA_044369025.1). GTDB lineage: Bacteria > Verrucomicrobiota > Verrucomicrobiia > Verrucomicrobiales > Akkermansiaceae > Luteolibacter. The sequence goes on along the minus strand of JBIPMR010000448.1, from coordinate 1,231 downwards.
AGACGCCGCTACAAGCTGTTTCATTGGCTCAGAAACTCGGAAGCTAGTGACTCCTCACTTCCCGAATTCGCTCACCAGCGCCGAGACGGTGGCTTTGGCGTCGCCGTAGAGCATGCGGGTGTTTTCGCCGAAAAAGAGGGCGTTTTCGAGGCCGGAGAAACCGGTGCCTTTGCCGCGTTTGAGGCAGTAAACGGTCTTGGCTTCGTGGGCGTTGATGATGGGCATGCCGTAAATCGGGCTGCCGGGATCGTGGAGCGCGGCGGGGTTCACCACGTCGTTGGCACCGATGACGATGGCGACATCGACGGTGGACATGATCGGATTCACCTGGTCCATTTCGAAAAGTTGTTCGTAGGCGACGTCCGCCTCCGCTAACAGCACGTTCATGTGGCCGGGCATGCGGCCGGCGACCGGGTGGATCGCGAAACGGATTTCCGCGCCGTTGGCTTCCAACAGTTCGGCGAGCTCCTTGACGGCATGCTGGGCCTGCGCGACGGCCATGCCGTAGCCGGGGATGAAAACGACGCTCTGCGCGGCTTCGAGCACGTAGAAGGCGTCTTCGGTGGAGGACGCTTTCATCTCCCCTTTCACCTCGCCGGCGGCTTGCACGGTGGCGCCGAATCCGCTGAAGAGCACGTTGCCGATGCTGCGGTTCATCGACTTGCACATGATCAGGGTGAGGATGATGCCGGACGCGCCGACGAGGCAACCGGCGACGACGAGCACGTTGTTGAGAATGATGAAACCGGCCATCGACGCGGCGATGCCTGATAGGGAGTTGAGCAGGGAAATGACCACCGGCATGTCACCACCGCCGATGGGAAGCGTCATCAACACGCCGAGCAGCAGCGAGAGGACGACTAACACGATTCCGGCCACGAAGGCCAGTTGGTTGTCCATGCCCACGGTCATCAGCCCGATGCCGACCAGCGCGGCGGCCATCACGATGAAGTTGATCAGTTTCTGACCGGTGAACAGCGTGGCCTGGCCGGAAATTTTCGCCGACAGCTTGCCATAGGCGACGAGACTGCCGGTGAAGGTGACACCGCCGATCAGCACGGTCAGGCCGATGGCGACCACCACAAACCAACCGGGGACGGTCACCCCGCTTTGTCCTTCCAACAGTTTCAGATAGTGGATGACGCCGTTGTCGCGGAGTTTCACATACTCCGCCGCGCCGACGAGCAACGAGGCGAGCCCGCCGAAGCCGTTGAACAACGCGACCATTTCC
>JBIPMR010000447.1:0-4074 GCA_044369025.1 Luteolibacter sp. | reverse complement strand
GCCCGTCGGTGCGCACAGGCCGCCGAAAAGGGTGTGCCCGGCGAGGGTGAGGTGAAATTCATCGATCACATCCAATTCCGCCATCGCCCGGATCAACTGCCCGCCACCCTCGCAGTGGAGCGATTTTACCCCTGGGTGCAGGGCCAGATTTCCGAGAAAATCCGCGAGGCTCTGGTGATGGAATGTGACCCCGTCAACCGGGTGCATTTCCGGTGGCGAATCGCCGGTGGTGAGTAAATGAATCGCGCCGCCTGGTTTTTGGAAAAGCGGGTGGCTGAAATCGAATTTCCCGCTGCGGGAAACGACGCAGCGCAGCGGTTGTAACGATTTCCCCGGCACGGTCAGGGTCATCCGGTCGCTCTCCAAGGTGCCTCGGCCGACCAGCAAGGCATCCGCATTTTGCCGCAGTTCCAACAACCGCGCATGGTCCGCCTTGGACGTCCAACCTGAGGGAATCCCGGCCGCCGAGGAAATTTTTCCGTCCGCCGAGATCGCCAAATTGGTGGAAATGTGCGGGCGCTGCATGGCCGAAACTGGCACTTGCCACCCGCTGCTGCAAGAATCCATCGCCGCCGACCCGCATCCCGGCCTTGCCAAAGCCGCTCTAGCCGTTCATGGGAACTCAGCCCTGAGGCGCAAATCCCATCATCATGCCTGACACACAGATCACACTGACCTTGCTGGTGATTGTCCTTACGCTCGTCGCCTTCATCCGTGAATGGGCCGCGCCGGACGTGCTCGCGATGTCAATCCTGTGCCTCGTCGTCGCGCTGGGCCTGGTCGATGCCAAGGACATGACCTTGGTGTTTAAAAACGAGGCCCCGCTCACCATCGCCGCGCTGTTCATCATCGGAGGAGCCTTGGAAAAATCCGGAGCTGTCGATCACATCGGCAAATTGTTGCGCGACCGGCTCTCGGGAAACACCCGGGTCGCGATTTTCGCCTTCACCTCGGTCGCCGCGTTTTTCAGCGCGTGGATGAACAACACCGCCATCGTCGCCATCCTGCTGCCCGTCACCTTGGGCTTCGCCCGCTCCAAGGACATCGCCGCGTCCCGCCTGCTGATGCCGCTTTCCTATGCGTCCATTCTCGGCGGTTGCTGCACCTTGATCGGCACCTCCACCAACCTGCTGGTCAATGGCGCGCTGCGCGATCTCGGGGAGCGGCCGATGAGCATGTTCGAACTCGCCCCGCTGGGCGTGCCGCTGGCCATCGCCGGCATCGCCTACCTGACGATTTTCGGGCCCAAGCTGATCCCCGCCCGCTCGTCGATCACCGGCAGCCTTGAAATCTCCAGCCGCATTTCGCCGCTCCACCATTTGTTGATCACCGAAAACTCCGGGATCGTCGGTAAACGGCTGATCGATACGCCGCTGGCCAGCCGCGAATCCGGCACCCATGTGATGGAAGTGCGCCGCGCCGGCACCCGCTTGATGGCATCCCTCGGCGAGATCGTGGTCCAGAAAAACGACCGCTTCCTGGTCGCCCTCCACCGCCGCCGCGGCGGTGGGGCGAAACCCGCGGAGTTGTTCCAGCATATCGGTGCCCAGGAGCTTTCCACCGTCGATGGCATCGTCTCCGAGCTGGTGATCCGCGACGAATCCTCGTTGATCGGCCACACGCTGGCGGATTCGGATTTCCGCCAGCGCTACAATTGCGTGGTGCTCGCCGTCCACCGCAGCGGCATCAACATCACCAGCCGCATCGCCGAAATCACCCTGGAAATCGGCGATACCCTGCTCGTCATCACCGCGCTCAACAACCTCGACGCGCTCGATGCCACCCGCGATTTCATCCTCACCGACACGCCGGACGAATCCTCGCCGACGCCCAAGCACAAGAAGCCGCACAGCCACGTCGTGCTCGCCTGGACCGCGCTGATCGGAGTGGTGCTCGTCGCCACCCTCACCGACCTGCTGAACCGCATCTATCCGGGAGTGCCGGCGGTGCCCATCCACTACGCCGCGATGGTCGGCGCACTGGCCTTGTTGTGGTTGAAAATCGTCACCCCGCGCGAAGCCTACGCCAGCATCGACTGGCAGGTGCTGCTGATGCTTTACGGATTGTTAGGGCTCGGGATGGCGATGCAGAGCACCGGCACCGCCGAGTGGCTCGCCCGCGGCATCGTCGGGATCACCGAGCAGTTTGTCTCGCCGGAAAATCTGCCGTTGGTCCTGCTGTGGCTGGTGTTCCTGCTCACCCTCTGCCTCACCGAGGTGTTGTCGAACAACGCCACGGCGGTGATGATGATCCCCATCGTGCTGAAGCTGGCCCACAGCCTCGAAGTGGACTCGCGGCCGTTCATCATGTGCGTCACCGTGGCTGCCTCCGCCGCTTTCGCGCTGCCGATGGGCTATCAGACGCACATGATGGTCTATGGTCCCGGCGGTTATAAATTCGCCGATTTCCTGCGCGTCGGCATCCCGCTCAATATCATCTGCTGGGTGCTTTCCTGCCTGCTGATTCCCTGGATCTGGCCGTTCTAACCGGCCATCGGCTCAGACCGACAAATCCACCGTCAGATCGCCGCCGAGGTTTTCGATCGCCTGGGTGAGCACTGCGGTGGGAGTGTCTTCCGCGATGGAGACCACGCCGTGGGCGCGGAACATCGGCTGGCCGCTCATCGGCGCGCTTTCGAGGCCGGTGGTGAGTTCCTCGACGTTGCCGCCCACCTGTGCGATGGCGGCGGTGAGCTCGCGGAGAATCCCGGGGCGGTCGTTGCCGAGCACGTCCACCACGATGGTGCGGCGCGGCGCGGATTCCCCGGCGTCCTCGCGCACCGCATTCACCGTCAGCCCGGGGATCGCGGAGGAATGGAGTTCTTCCAACAGCGCGTCCACCGACTCGGCCGGGCATTCGATGCGGGCGATTCCCGCGAACTGCCCGGCCAGCCGCGCCATCCGGCTTTCCAGCCAGTTTCCGCCATGCCCGGCCACGATCGCCGCGAGCGAACTCACCAGGCCGGGGCGGTCATTGCCGAGCAGCGTCATCACCAGATAGGATTTCATGCCGCAAGCAAAGCAGACGCCTGCCGGAAAGCCAAAGAATTTTCCACCCTCTGTCCTTGTGAAACCGGGAAAAGGTCTTCAGCCTTCCGCCCATTAGAATGAACCTTCCAACAGCCAACGATCATCCGTTCCAAGTGCTCTTTGAATCCCTCGGGCGTCTTCCTGCTTCGCATGCGGACTCGGTGAACCGCCAGGCTTACGAAATTCTATCCGATATCCTGACCGTGCCGGTCCAGCGTCCGGGCCGCTGCATCCTGCTGCGCGCGCCCCGCGCCGGGCATGGCAAAACGCATTTGTTATCGCGGATCCAACATCAGTTGGGGTCCACCCACGAATTCATTCCGCTGCGTCCGGCCTTCGGTTGCCGGATCGATGCCTTGTCGGTGATCGATGACGCGCTGCGCCGCTTGCTGCGCCCGCTGCCGGCGTCCGGTGGTTTGTGCGTGCTGGACTTGGTGACGCGGCGCTTGTTCGCAAGCGCCTTGCAGCCGTTGGTGGGATCCGGCGAGGTGCCCTGTCAGGATCGCGAGGGTGCGCTGTCCGCATTGCGCAGCCGGCCGATCGAGACCTTTGATTTCCATCACCCGAATGCCGTCACCGCCCACTGGGCGCGCGAAAATTTCGAGGTGCTCGGCCAGCGTTTGAGCATGGAACTCGCCCAGCGCTGCGATCTGCCGATCCGTGAAGTTTCGTTCTGGGTGCACGCCCTGTTCCGTTTCGCCGTCACCCCGGTGGAAAATCCGGGGCGGGTGGCGACCCTCTCCGAGAGCGCCCACAGCGGGGACCCTGCCAACGGGGTGGCAATGGAGCGCTTGGAGGCCTTGCTCGGCCTGCTCACGCTTTTGACGCGGGTGGTGCTGGTGGCGGACGATCTCGAAGGGTTCTCCACCGACGACACCGCCGCGCTGCGCCTCGCGGCGTTTTTGGGCTCGCTCCGCCAGTCGGTCGAGCGGCTCGACGTGATCCTCTCGCTCAACATGGACATTTGGCAAAGCGCGTTCCTCCCCCGTCTGAGTGGCGGGCTAACGGACCGGCTTTCTGAAGTGGTGATCGAACTCACCCCGCT
>JBIPMR010000446.1:0-4077 GCA_044369025.1 Luteolibacter sp. | reverse complement strand
AGCGGCCCAGAACGAAGCAGGCGAAGCTCATCACCACCATGCCGACATACGGAAGAATGGTCATCGGATCAATGAAGTGGCCGTGAGTTAGATTTTCCTTGAAGGTGGCGTTGGCGAAGATCACGGCCGTCGCAGCGCTGGCGGCGAGCACCATGAACAAATATTTCCGCGACTGTTGGATGTTGCTGAGGGAGATGGCGCCCATCAGGCGGCCGATCATCGTGCCGCCCCAGTAGAACGCGAGGAATTTCGCCGAAGTATCCTCGGGCATGCCCATCACGCCGGGATCCATGAGGTAGTTGATCAGAATGCTGCCGACGGTCACCTCGCTGCCGACATAGAAGAAGATGGCGAGCCAGCCCCAGACGAAGTGCTTGTGGCGGAAGACTTTGACACCCGCCTCGACCTTGCCTTCCTGCCGGAAGTTGGGCAGCGAGATCATTTTGAAAATCACGGCAAGCAGGATGAAGGCGATCCCGAGGCCGACATAAGGGACTTTCACCGCATCCACGCCGCCGGCGCTGGTGTAGAGATCCTTCGAGCCGAAAAGCAGGACCCCGCCGATGAGTGGAGTAATCACATAACCCAGCGAGTTGAGGCCCTGTGAGAGATTCAGGCGGGACGGCGCGGTTGCCTCGGGCCCGAGGATGGTGACGTAAGGATTGGCCGCGATCTGGATGATGGTAATGCCCGAGCCGAGCACGATCAGCGCACCGAGGAACAAGATATACTGTTTGGTCTCCGCCGCCGGATAGAAGAGCAGGCAGCCGAGGCCCGCGATGACAAGCCCGAGCACGAGGCCGTTTTTATAACCGATCTTGTTGATCGGGTCCCCCTTGGCGGCGGAGATCAGGAAGTAGACGAGCGAGACCAGGAAGTAAGCGCCGAAGAACGCGAACTGCACCAGGTTCGCCTGGAACTGGGTCAGGCTGAAGTCCGCCTTGAATTTCGGGATCAAGAGGTCGTTCATGCAGGAAATGAAGCCCCACATGAAGAACAGGGCGGTGACCGTCATGAAGGCGAAGCGATTCTCGGTGCGAGCGGGTGTTTTTGTCATCGGGTTGGTTTGGGAAGGGGTTTGATTCTTCAGCTGCGGCGGCAGACTTTCCTTGTGCCGGAGCGTGATCTCCGGTGCGGTGTCGGATTTTTGAGGGCAGGCACGCCCACAGCCAGCGTGCCGCGTCCGAGGCCCGGCAAAAGAGCCTTCCCCCTGCCGATCGCGGCGTCCAGCAGGCCGCCGGGCATGCTGAAGATCGCGAAGGCGATGAAAACGTGGAACGGCATCTGCGTGGCAACGAAGGACGACAACTGCAACTTGCTTTTCACGGCGTCCGACAGGGGGCCGTGGCATCGGCGCCCTCCATCAGGAGGAGCGACAGGGAGATCGGCAGGGTTTTGAATTTCATGATGAAGAGCGGAAGGAAGACCGTCCCTTTTCTGCGAAAATCTGCATAGTCCTCATTGTGATGACACGGCCACCCAGTTTCCGCCTCACCGCCAAGGGGAGGTTGCACATAGGCATTCGTTAATTCCGCCGAACACCGCCGAATACCGTCCAGGCATGTGGCGAATCCGCGAGTCCCTTCAACCGTTCCGCCACCCGGATCTCCGAGGGATTGCCGGTTTCCCTCCAAAAATGCGACCTGGCAGGCTGGCAAACCCGGGCAGATGCCGTCCCGACCCGCTGCCAACAGGCGCTCGACGTCGCTATCAAGGAGGCCATGCCCAAGGCCAAGGCCGTCCGGCTGCCATCCGCCACGATCACGAACGCCATCGAACTGGATGCCTGGCTCGCCAAAACCCGCACCGCGCTTGAGGAAACGCTCAAGGACGGCCCGGCCATCGTTTGATCCATCCTCATGCTCACCGCTTTTCAAACCCAGGCCAAAGACGACTTCTCCAACAAGGTTTCCGGCTCTCTGCAAGAGGCGGGATACCGGATTGAGGAGAGGTCTTCTCGAACGCTTGATCGAGCGGTGGAGGATCAACCGTCACAATTTGGAAAGTATTGTCCAGTTCGAAGACTTCGCTAACTGACACTGGCTTGCAGATGAATCTCGGATGCATTTCTCCGAACCGCCTGGCATCGGGAAGGCTCCGGGGACCGGCATTCCGCCCATCCGCTACCAGCGCACCCTGCTGGTCTATCTGCTGACAGTCACCAGCGGAAGAAGCGCCGGATTCCCGTCCTGAGCATCATCCGTCACTTCATCGCCAGTGTCTTCGAGGGCAAGCTCGAACGCGAACCCAGTTATGCCTGGGACATTCTCTGCTCGCTCTCCGCCGATCTCGGCTTCGCCACGCTCCTTCCCCATATCGAGAAAGCATTCGAGGAGGGTCTTTGCGATCGGTTCTTTGATCGACTCGAACACATCGAAAAGCGCATCACTTCCGGCGGCGATCCACGCTGGAAGCGGGACTGTGAGCCTATCGACGACGTTGTGGCGATGATGGAAACCTGGGCTTGTTTCAACGACTCTTCCTCGGTGAGCCCCTGGCCGTTGCCCTCCGGGAATTCCGGCGAGAAAGCGATGAACCATTTCCCGTCGCACACGCTGCGGGCGGTGAAGGTGGCGGCGGTTTTCACCTATGAAATGTGCATCCAGCGGCAGCTTGCGCAAGTTTGGATTCGACGGCAGTGATTTGGAAACCTTCTTGCCGAACTGCACCCGCGTTCAAGACCCGGCCACCGGCGTCCGGATGTCCATCTCCGTGCAAATCCGTTTCAACGCGCGGGTGGATAGGCTCAGCCCCGCCGCAAACTTCGTGCATGGCTGGGACTCCCAAGGAGGGGCGATACTCCGATTCGGTCTGAAGCGGCGTAATGCGGTTCACGTTTCTGGAAAACGTCCAACAGCACATTGATGTCCACGGTGACCTTCACCGGTGCTTCCGCTGCAAATGACCAAGGAGCTCGCTTTTTAAATCCACGTCGCCCGCGATGATTCCGCTGGCGGCGACGATTTCGGGCGGCAGCGGCCTTTCCAACTGCTGTCTGAGATTCCGGGCCTGCCGCGCCAGAAACTCGCTTGCCGAGGTTCCTTGCGCTTCGGAGAACCTTTGCAGAAACGCAAGATCCTCTTCCGCCAGAGATACCGTGATCGTGCTCATGGCCACAGGCTAGCCACGGCAACCTTGGATTTCAAGAACGGAGGCGGGGCGCTCATCTGTCAGGATTTGCGCTTGGGGGATTTTGAAACGCGGGGGTGGTCGGTGCCAAGCCAGTCGCCCATGCCTGACCAGCCTTTATCGGCATATGTCTGCCATGGTGCCGCTGGAATATCCTCAGGCAATCGTCCCAAGCGCCGCATCTCCCCTTTGCAGAATGACGCCCACTCGGTTTGGTTCTTGAGTTTGAGAGACCGAACATATGTGCGCGCTTTCTGAAAGGGGCGATACTGTCGGAGTTGGTCCGCCACCCTCCCAGTGCCGAGCCAGTCGCCCATGCTTATCCATCCCTTATCGGAATATGTCCTATTTGGATTGGAGGGAATGTCTGGAGGAACATGCCCAAGTTGCGGCATTTCACCTTTGCAGAACACCTTCCACTCGGCGCTGCTCCTGAGCCTGAGGCTTCTGGCAAATGCCCGCGCCTTGGGAAAAGGACGGTATTCCCTCAAACGTGGCGCAATCGTTCCAGTCCCTAACCAATCACCCATGCCCGCCCAGCCTTGATTGGCATATGTCTGCCATGGTGCTGCGGGAATGTTCTCGGGCAAACATCCCAAGTGCAGTAGATCACCTTTGCAATAAGCACTCCATCCGGCTCCGCTCTTGAGCTTGAGTTTGCGGACGAATGATCGCGCCTTAGAAAAGGATAGATATTTCCTCAGCCGGTCAGCAACCGTTCCTGTGCCCAGCCAGTCTCCCCAGCCAGACCAGCCCTGCTCGGCATAGGTCCCATTCGGACTGACAGGAATATCTTTGGGCAATCGCCCCAACTGGGGCATCTCACCTTTGCAGAATGCCTTCCACTCGGCGCCGCACTTGAGTTTGAGTTTTCTGGCAAATGCCCGCGCCTTGGGAAAAGGACGGTATTCCCTCAGACGTGGCGCAATCGTTTCGGTCCCAAGCCAG
>JBIPMR010000445.1:0-4080 GCA_044369025.1 Luteolibacter sp. | reverse complement strand
TTGTAAAGTAGAAATTTGGTGGGATTTGCCGTGACGCCGCATTTCCTTCTTCGTGCCACAGACCAGCCAACTATCTCACCACGGGAGAGCCCGCAGGAACCCCATGAATCAAGACAATCAACAGAATTCCTATGGGGTTGGCAAACAGCTAGGCCGCAACATCTGCATCATGGCCGCGGTGATAGGACTGGCAGCAGTGTTCGTTACAGCGATGACTATCGCTTCCGGCGACCCGAAAGGGGGGCGGTCAAAAGTTGCAAGAACAATGGCAGCCAGCGCTGGACCAGGAGCACATGAAGCTGAAGGCACGTCCAAAGCGGAGCCAAGGAAACCTGAAGCGGAAGCGCCAAAACCACCCATTCCGGGTTTCGAGCTATCAAGACTCAAGTATACGACCGCGCTGCTTACGGGCCATTGGGAAGAGGAGGATGTCTTTGAAAACGATCGAGAGAGCTGGTTCGGGAGCACTTGCATCGTGAACGCCTTAGACGGTTCCTTGCTTCTCGTCACCAATCTTCACTGCTTGGGACTGGAGGGCATCTACCATGCGGACGACGATGGATCACCGGAGTTGATCAACTACTCGCTCGAAGTCCATTTTCCTAACGGAGTATCGAAGAAGGTAACTGAACTTGGTTTACTCAAAGGCACCGCTGATCTCGCCTGGTTGATTGTCGATGCCAAAGGCGTTGAATTTGAAGCCTTGGGAAAGCTGCTTGATATACCCGCACTTGATGTGGGAACTGATGTGGTGGTGGTTGGCTCTCCCGCCGATCCCGCCCTCCGGGGAACTTACACCTTTGGCAAGGTCAGCGCCATCCGCTCAACCCCGGAAGAAGACGGCATAGAAATAACCTATATCCAGACCGACGCGGCTATCAATCATGGCAATAGCGGTGGACCGATGTTTGCGAAAGTGGGGGACCGATACGTCTGGGTGGGAATTGCTACTGCAAAGATGGAAGGAGCCGAGAGCCTTGGGCTTGCGATTGAAGTCCACGAGTTACAAAAGCGGGAACTGCTGGGATGGATTGACGCCACTCCGCAAGGAATCTCGTCTTTCTTCATCCACGGTAAAGCAAATTAGGGAAATAGGGACTGCTGAACCTGCTAGAGGGGTCGGGCGTGTGAAATAGCGGCCTCCCCGGCGTTATATGTAGTTGAACCCGAACACTCACCTGTTCACAAAACTTATCCATATCATGCCCAGATCCCTGTATTCTCCAAGACTATCTGATGACGTGGTCCGCGCGCTTTATCGCGAGGGCCAACGTCGCCGGATTCCCATGACCCGCCTTGCCGATGAATTGCTCCGCCGTTCGCTCGGCGGGGAGTTTTCCGGCACAGCGGGCCCGCCTCTCATCAACCCCGATCAGGTCGTCATCCGCATGAAGGATGCCGCCTGACACGGGATCTTAAACCATCAACCCACCCGAAGCCCGGCCCGCAATGGTCCGGGCTTTTTCGTTTCAACCCCACACCAACCATCACCATGGCCATCAAACTCATCGCAAATTATTCAAAGCGCCTCGGCCTTCCCGGCTACTCGTCGCACCAGTTTTCTGTTAGCATAGAAACAGAGTTAATGACTACCGACGACGTTGCCGGCGAATCCGAGCGTCTCTATCAACGTCTCCAATCCACCGTGGACGAGCAGATTCTCCACACCGGGTTCATACCCCCGGCCGATTACGGCATGGGCCCGGCCGCTGCGCAACCAACGGCGGATGGCGACCAAGACTCCACCGCAAACGGTGCCAGTTGGCAGCGCGGCCCGGCCTGGAAATGTTCCGACAAGCAGAAGGACCTGATCCTGAAACTCGTCGAAGAGCATCACCTTGATAAGTCCGATGTCGAAGCCCTCGCGGTCGAACGCTTCGGCAAGGGTGTGCGCGCCCTCAACAAAGTCGAAGCCTCCGGGCTCATCGACGAACTGCTTGAAACCCACGGCGGCGAAAACCGCCAGAGTAACAGCAAGCGCCGCAACGGTTCCGCCTACAGCGGAGCCAACGGAAGGAGGGCCGCATGATCGCTGTCCTCGAAGATCCGGTGCTCGTTTCCGGGCACGCTCCGTCGGCGCAACGCCTGCCGGATCACATCAGCCCCACGGCAGCCAAGGCCTTCCTGTCATGCTCGCTCAAGTTCTACTTCGAGCGGGTGCTCCGAATCCCCAAGAAAACCCCGCCGGCCCTGCACCTCGGCAAGGCGGTCCACGCCGCACTCCAGGCCTTTCACCTGGCCCGCTGGCGTGGCGGTGACGATTCACCCGAAGCCATCGCCGCGGCCTACGAAGAAGCGTTTACCAAACTCGAACGCGATGAAGGCCCAGTCCGGTTCAAGGACGATGCCGAACGCGACGAAGTCCGTCTCGACGGCCTGCGCGTGGTCGCCGCCTACCTGGACTCCCCGGAGGCGATGAAGGAAAAACCGCGCGCCGTCGAGGTCATGCTCAAGGAGAACATCCCCGGCCTCTCAGTTCCGTTGACCGGAGCGATGGATTTGGTCGAAGGGAATTACACCCCCGTCGATTTCAAATCCGCCGCCGCCAAGCCAGACCCGGCCAGTGCCGCCTTCGACCATGAAATCCAGCTCGTCAGCTATCAACTGCTGATGGAAGCCGCCATTGGCGAATCCCCGCCTTCGCTCGATCTGGTGTTCCTGGTGAAAACCAAGAAACCCCAGACCATCCGGGTGAAAAGCCCACCGGCGAATGCCCAGCGGAAACGCCGGGTGGTCGCCTTGTTGGAAACCGCCGTGCAGGGCATCGCGGCTGGACTTCACCATCCGCAACCCGGCACCCACTGCTCATGGTGCCAATTCAAAACTGAATGCATGGCATGGCCACCTGCCGTCCGACTGGAAAAGGAGGCCGCATGATGCGCGTCCTCATCCTATTCCTGATGCTGCTAACAGTAACAGGCTGCAATGATGACACACCCGCCAGCCAATCCAAAAAATCCGCGGATGCCGCCCGAATCGAAAAAGAGGTCACGCGGCGCGTCGAGGCGGCGAAGCTGGATGCGTCCGTCCGGAAAAGTCGGCTGCAAACCATTCGGCTGATCAGCTTCGTGGTGCTCGCCGGTGGCGCGGCGGGTGGGCTGGTGTGGCTGAGGCAGTCGCCCATGTCAGGGCAGTCCTCACCAGGTTCACGGCTACCGCAAAACCACCCTCCGCTTTGGACCGAACACTATCCGCCGCATCCAGGCCGGGTGATCGAGTTTCCGCCGACTCCTGCAAGTCACCGGCAGAGGCATCATCCCAATCGCAGAAAGCATAACCCATGAGACCCCGCGTCATACTTAGTGTTGTCATGGGAGTCGTCGGCCTCCTCTTGGAAATCGCCGACGGCCATCCCTGGCCAGTCATCGCGGCCGGGGCCTCAGCCGCTATCTATCTGATGGCCCGCAGCCACTGAAAAGCTGCCGAGGCACCAGCCCCCCAACCCACGCCCGCCCGATCCATGTGATCGCGGCGGGCGTTTCATTTTCCACTCCCGCACCCGCCGTCCGGCGGGCGCAGGACACCACCTTGGCAACCGCCACGGCAGGTCCCTGCGTGGGGGCCGTCGTGTCGGTTGCCTTTCACAATGAAACCGAAAGGAACCAAATAAGATGAGCCCAATGTTAGATGAGATGCTGGTCAATGAAGTCGTACCTCGCCTGCGCGGTGCCGCGCGGTCGATCCCGAAGGTCAACTCGGAGGACGACGAGGAGATTGTCCAAGACGCGACCTTGATGGCGGCCCGGATGATGACGGCGGCCGAAAATGCGGGGAAGACGTTCACGGCTGGGAACATGGCGTATTACGCCGCCAAGGCCGCGCGCAGCGGTCGGCGTAGCTACTACACCGGTCGCAGCGATGTCATGTCGCCTGGCTGCCAGATCGACGGTAATTCGCGCCATGACTGGCTGGACCGTGAAGTCGAGTTTGAGACCGGGGATTTCGGAACCCTGCACGACGTCGTCCAGCCGCTGGAGTTCGATGGACAGGAATCCGATCCTGCCGAGGAAGCCGCGCGCAATCTGGACTGGGAGAGCTTCCTCGCCGCCCACCCGCCTCGGCACCGCACCGCCATCCTTG
>JBIPMR010000034.1:0-12443 GCA_044369025.1 Luteolibacter sp. | reverse complement strand
CGGCGGCACTTCCAGCAGAAGATGGAAGTGGTTAGACATGATGCAGTAGGACAGCACCCGGCAGCCCGAAAAGTTTTCATACATCCGCATGAACATCCGGAAATGCTCCCGTTCCGCCGCTTCAAACACAAACCGCCGGTCAACGACCCGGCTGACACAATGATAGATGGCCGGCCTCGTCAGCGAATCCTTCCATGGCGCCATGAATCGTCTCCTGCTGTTCACTTCCGCATCATACCCGGCGAAATCCCAATAGCCAGAACAATCTTTACTAGATGTCTGGCATATTGATAGGCTGGCGCGTGGAAGTGAACAGGCGTTATTGCGGCCGGGTTGAAACCCAGCACACATCCAGGACTCAGCGGCCGCTGCAAAATTCCAGAGTCTCCGCCAGGCCGGCCTCGAGGCTGTGGCGCGGGAATGCCTGACATCAGCGGCGCGCTCGGGGGCATGGAGAATTTTCGAGGAGGAGGCGGCGACTTGAATGAGCCCTCGATGAAGGTGTGCCTGAGTCCGTCCAGATTGTGGCGGTAGCCGGTGCGGAGATTGTCGAGAACCCGGATTTCCTCCGCGAAATCCTGATAGTGCTCGACGCTGCGGGAGCCGATGAAACCAGATCCGCCGGTGATGAGCATGACCCGGTGGTGACCGGCCACTCTGATTTCCAGTTTGCGAGAACGTCAGAACGCCTGCCACGCGGGCTTGTTGGTGTAAACCCAACGGAAATAGTCGGCGCGCTGAAGTTGGCTCGCGGCCGGCTCATCGAGACAGACCTTCACCACCGGATGCATCTGGAGCACGGAGGCGGGGTTGATCGAAGTGACCGGACCCTCGACCGCCTCGGCGACGGCTTTGGCTTTGCTGGATCCGAAGGCGAGCAGGAGATTCAAGCGGGCTTCCATGATGGTGCCGATGCCCATGGTGACGACGTGGTGCGGGACGCTTTCCTCGCTGCCGAAAAAGCGCGCGTTGTCCTTGCGGGTTTGCCGGGTGAGCGTCTTGATGCGGGTGCGCGAGGCGAGCGAGGAGGTCGGCTCGTTGAAGCCGATATGGCCGTCGGTGCCGATGCCGAGCACTTGCAGGTCGATGCCACCGGCGGCGCGGATTTGATCTTCGTAGCTCGCGCAGAAGGCGGGAATGTCCGCCGCGTTTCCGTCAGGGATATGGACGTTTTCCGGAATGATGTTCACATGCCGGAAAAGGTTTTCCCACATGAAGCTGTGATAGGACTGCGGATGCTCAGGCGGCAGTCCGATGTATTCGTCGAGGTTGAAGGTGGTGACTTTGCTCCAGTCGAGATTCAACGCGATGAGTGCTTGATAGAGCGGCAGCGGCGTGCTGCCGGTGGCAAGTCCGAGGACCGCGTGCGGCTTGTCGCGAAGCAGGCGCGCGATGATCCGCGCAGCGACGCCGGCCGCGGCTTCGGTGGTGGGCTGGATGATGATCTCCATTAGATGAGGCCGAGTTGTTTGCCGAGTTTGTGGCGGACGTCGGCGTTGAATTGATCGATGAGGCCGCAGACGTAGCTAACAATATCCGTGGTCTCGGCGGTAACGAGCGGCGTGAGATCGAGGCCGAAGATGAGCTGCGTGGCGGAATCGGTGGCGTGGGATTGGAAGAAGGTGGCGTTGGCCGCGCGGCGTCCGAGGGTGGCGAGGTCGTAGCGTTTTCCGCCGGCGATCTGTGAGTCGAAAACCCCGTTGAGGGCGGCTGCCAGATTGTCGCGACCGCTCACGTCCATCAGCACTTTCCGCGAATCAGGCAGCCAGTCGAGGTTGCGCCAGACTTCGCAGCCGATGACCTGCTTCGGCCGCAGATCGCGCGGCAATTCGCGCATCGCCTTCAGCGCGGCGATGGTCACGCCGATGTGGGTGTCGTGCTTGTCGGCGGGATTGTGAGTGTAAACGACCTCGGGGCGGGTGGCGGTTAAAATTTCCAACAAGTCCTCTTTCAGCCTCGGGTCGTTGGAGCTCTTCACGGCGCTGCTGGGGTAGTCGAGTTGGATCATCGCGCCGAAGCCACCGACAGCAGCGGCAGTGTTTTGTTCCTGCCGCCGGATCGCCATCATGCGCGCGTCGGTGAATGCGGCATAGGGACCGCTGCGCGAACTGCCGGCGCCATCGGTGCAGGTGACACCGCCGAACCATTGGTCGTCGCGGGCGAAGCAGTTGAGAATGCCATGGAAGGCCATGAATTCCAAATCGTCCTGGTGCGCGCCGATGCCGAGATGGGTGACGCGTGACAGGGCCTCGCCCGTGGCCTTGCCGTCGGGAATGAAGATCGAAGTGCTGGCGTTGTGAAGTTTCATGAGATTATTTCGTGGCTTTTGGCAGACTCGCGGCGGCCACCGCCTGGCCGACACGCCGGGTTTTCTCATCCGGCACGTGCATGGCGATCGAGACTTCAGGAAACTCGTGGGCCAGCACTTCGCGGGCTTTGGCGAGCACGATGTCGCCGCCCTTGCCGGTCGTCACGCGGCCGAGGATGAGCAGGTGATCGAAGTCATAGAAATCCAGGTAGTGGGGAATCGTATAGCCCAGATAGACGCCGAGGGTTCCGTAGATTCCCGCGGCGCGCTCATCGCCGGCGGCCATCAGGTTCTGCACTTCCTTGAGTCGCTCGGGAAGACCCATGGCTTTCGGCAGTTTGATCTTCGCCGCAGGCAGGAGTTTGTTCACCGCCTGCTGGGAAAAATACAGCGCGCCGACGCCTGGATCGCCGGACCATTCATCGGCGGGAGCCTGCGGGTTGTAATCGACCGGGGCGAAGGCGAGTTCGTTGAGCCAGCCGAGGATGCGGCCGCGCTTGTCCATGAATCCGGCAGCCTCGCTGGAGCCCATCGCAATTCCCAGCATGCCTTTCTGATGGAGGGAGAGCGCGCCGGCGAGCGCGGTGACATCGCCGTCATTCATCACCACCAGGGGCACGTTCCATTCCATCGCGATGCGCTTGAAAACGGCGGCGGCGGCGGGGAAAAGTTTTTTCGGAATCGCCCGCAGCAACGAAGCGACGCGGATTTCATTGTCCACGATGACGCCGGCGGAACTGCCGCCGATCGCATCCACCCGCGGCATGCAGGCAGCGGCGCGGTGGAGCGCGGCCGAGATGTGGTGATAGTGATACTCCGGGTTGGTTTGGTTCTTCGGATCCCACGGGGTTTCCTCGGTGAAAACCGCCTCACCGTTGACGACGGCGGACACCTTGTAATCGCTGGCCCCCAGATCGAAACCGATGCGGCAGCCCTTGAGATGGCCGCCAGCGGCGACCTGCATGTCCTTGGCGGCCGGGACCTGGTCGGCGGACGTCAGCGCCACTTCAAATTTTCGCCCGTAAGCGAGCGCCATCATGTTGCAATCGAACTTGCGGGCACCACGCGCCGAGTAGGTCTTGCGGATGGATTCCCCGATCGCTTCCGGCCCGCCGAAGTGGAGCTTCCAGCCGCCGCGGCCCCATAGCAGGAATTTCACGAGCCGCTCGACATATCGCATCGTTTCGCCATCAGCGGTCGGGCTGACGATGGTTTCAAACCGCGACACCAAGCCGCATTCCCGCTCAAGCCCGAGCACCAGAGGCACCGCCTTGCCGGACACGCGGGCGCTGCGGACGTAATCGCGGTTGAACAGGACGGCGGGTTGGAAACCAGGGTCGAGTGGCGCAGGGATCAGGGGCGTTTTCATGGATCTAACCGTGTCAGTTTTCGTCCGGAAGTTGCACCTTCGGGGGAACGACGTCAACCCAATTTATCCCGTGCTAATTTGTATCCGGCCTCCACCGCGACCCACCACCGCAGAAGCCGTCAAACCGGGCGCCCTGAAGATTCGCGAATCGCCAGTCTGGGTCGTAAAACCGCATGCTGTGCGGGGCGTGTCCAATCCTCGAGCCGCATCTGAAGAAACCCCCATGCCGTCGCGCACATTTCCGCCACCGGCTGAACCAGCGTGGTCAGCGGGCATTCCAGATATTCCGTATCCTCGATGCCATCACAGCCGGCCAAAGCGATGTTCCCTGGCACGGAAATCCCCGCGTCGCACAAACCCCGATAGATGCCCAGGGCGACGTCATCCGAGTGACAAAAGATCGCCTCAGGCCGACCATGATCGCGGACGTAATCCTGAATCAACTGCCGGGCCACCGGTCGCTGCCGCTCGCTGAGCGGATAGAGGATGAACTCCGTTTTCAATCCGGCCTCCTTCATCGCCTGAACATAGCCGAGACGGCGGCTCTCCTGGGGAAGACTCTTGCGCACGAAAGTCGCATGGGCAATCCGTCGGAACCCGGTGCCGATGAGATGCGCCATCACCTCCATCGTGCCCGCCATGAGGTCCACCTGGACGTGATCGGTGCCATCTGAACCGTAAGCGCCGAGGCTGACGAGCGGCACTTTTTTGACCGCCAAGGCTTCAAGCTCGGTTTGCACCGCCTTCGAAGCGTCCACCGCCACAATCCCGTCCACCGGGACGTGCGACCAGATCCCCTTCATGTCACTCACGCCCACTTCCGAGATGATCAGTTCGTGTCCGGTGGCTTTCACCATGCGGCTCAGCTCGCGCGCCACGTGGCTGTAATGGGTCGAAATCTGGTCGGGAATCCAAAGGGCGATAATCCCGGTTTTTTTGGACCGCAGAGCCCGCGCGTGGGGATTCGGGCGGTAGCCCATTTCCAGCGCCTTCGCGAGGATCCGCTCCCGGGATTCCTTGGAAACCTGGGGATAACCCGCGAGAGCGAAGGTGACGAGTTGGCGGGAAACCCCTAACTTGCTGGCGATTTGTGCTTGGGTGACCATGAATGACCCCGTCACTCAAGACCCCTTGCCACGCGCTGGCAAGCCGGGATAAATCGGAGGATAAATCCGCACATCCCCGGGCAGTTCACACCTTCCGCTGCCCCATAAAAACAGCGGCTGGATCACTCAGCGGCTGGCCGAAAACCAGAGGATCCGACCCAAACCGCGGACTGCGGGGTGAAACTCGGCGAAGGGCGGTGTTGGATCGGCGGGTGGCTTCACTTCTCCAACCCGGTGAGTTCCACCTTGCGGAACTCGACCTCGGCACCTTCCGCCTGCAGCGCGATTTTGCCGGAAGTGGCGGTGCTCTTGCTGCCGTGGTTTACCAGCGCGCCGTTGAGATGCACGATGACTTCATCGCCCTTGCAAACGATTTCCATGGTGTTCCACTCGCCGAGCGGTTTTTCGGAGCCATCGGTCAGGTTGACGATGCGGCGCGCGTCGGCGCGTCCGCCGCCGAAGGCCTGGCTCGGATCCTTGCGCGGGCGGCGCTTCTCCATCTCGGGAACCTCGATGTTTTCGCCGATGCACCAGAAGTCGCCGGCGTTCTCGTGCATCATCTGGACCTCGATCGACTGCGGAAACATCTCACTGAGCTTGCGCGGAGTCGAAGCATGGACCAGCACGCCGCAATTGCCGGGTTCCTTCGAAAAACGGTATTCCACCACCAGCTTGTAGTTGGAATAAACCGCCTCGGTGACCAGGTGGCCAAGCGGTTTGCCGAGGCTCACGAGCATGCCGTCGCGGATGATGAAACTCGGCGGAGTCGCGTTCCACCAGGTGCCCTTGCGGGTGTCGAAAGTCATGACACCATCCTTGATCGGGATGTCGCTGGCTTCCGACAGTTTGTCGCGCGCCGGCACATCCAGGGTCCAGCCATCAAGGTCCTTGCCGTTGAAAAGTGAAAGGGGTTCTCCCGCGATCACGAGGGAGGGAATGAGGGGGAGGAGACAGGCAAATGAAGGTTTCATCGTGCAGGATACGGTTGGAAAATGCGTTTCCATCATCCTAGTTGCCGACACCGCAGAGAGCCGCCCCAAGCTCGCAGATTTCAGGCTGAAATTTCGCAGGCAGTTCCAGCCGGGCGATGTCAGGCCGGGCGATGTCCCCGGGAAACCGCCCGGCCCAAGCCACCCGATAGCCGCAACCCGCACCGGTAAAAAATCCTCGTCCGTCAGAGATTTCCAGCAAAAATCCGGGAACCGCCCGCTCCGGACATCGCCTCGGAGATCCTACACACAGCGACGGTTCGGATGGGATAAGTAAACCGCAAGGACGGCAACGCCTTTCGATCCTGCAAAAAAGGCAGCTCAAGCGAGCTGCCTTTTCTGGTGGAGGTTGAGGGGCTTGTGAAGGTCAAACCTTCGAGCCGAGGAGCTTGCGCAGCGCCCCAAGGCTGAGAAGGGCGATTCCAAGGGAAACCACGGCGGTGCCGCCGTCAGGGACGTTATGGCTACCTGGCGCATACAGGTTGAAGTTCGAGAGTCCGTTGCCGTTGAATCCCGCACCCGACGTATTGACTGTGATTTCAGTACCGATCGGCAGGTCACCAATGTAAAAGACCATCGCATCCGGTCCCCATTTGCCGTGCAGCCAAGTGTAAGGGCTCGTCAGGGTAAAGATGTCGCCCACCATTCCGGTGGCAAATCCCGGCAACGTGGCCAACGGGGCGGGACCTGGAACGATGTTGCCAAGTTCCGAGGTGCGAAGGGTGTAAACTTCGGGCCCGGTATCATCAGGATTGTCCGTAACTGTCAATAAGCCGCTGAAGTTGTGGCCATCAGTGGTACCACTAGCGTCTGACGTTTGTGTCAGCAGGTAGTTGATCATCCTCACGTCGTTGGCTTCATTTGCAGGAACTCCGGGAACAATCGTTCCTAGAATACGGGTTGTTGAATCCGCGGGCCCTATTGTAATAGATAACGCGGAGGAATATAAAGAAAACGCGTACCATGCAGCCGCGCAGATCAGTGGTGCTTTTAGTATATTTTTCATTGTTTGGGGGGGTTGCGGTGTTGTCCCGGAGAACCGATCCAGCACCATAAATATGCAATCACGATTTGTGCCATAGCAGCTCGAACCCGATGATGATTTGATGCTAACTTTTAAATATCAATCCAATGGATGGAGTGTTTGTTATTAGAAATTTTTTTCCCGCGGCGGAGCTCCGCCGCGAGTGTCAAATCACCTGACAATGGTATCCGTGCAATTTGCAAACCATCACGAGGCAGGCCATTTGAACGATTTATTGATTTTGGCAAGATCTGCCAAATGATCGATAAATCCCATCAAAGACGCCTGGTTTCCAAGGGCCGCAGCGAGCGGATCTTAGGTGATGGAGGGTCGGATGAGGGCGATGCAATCTCTGATTCGGAGACGGGCCCCCTTCACAACCCCGCTATATCGATACCGATCAAGCTGAGCGGCTTCTTGTGATCGCCGAGTTCAACAATGCTCAGGCCGGGAAGGATCAATTGCGAAAATCAAATCCACCCAAGTCGGGTGCGGCGGGTCTTCGGCTTGTCAGCCTCCGATGGAGGATGTTTTCGGATGACTCACCATCCAGGTGTAAAACGCAGCGTCGGAATTCCTTACACGGCTGGGGAACAGGCATCAAATCGCATGGAGGTCTTCAGCTCCTCACCAGCGTCATCACACATTCCAGGTGGCGGGTGTGGGGAAACAGGTCGAACGGCTGGACGTCTTCGAGCCGGTAGCCGCCTTCGCTGAGTTGTTTCAAATCGCGCACCTGGGTCGCCGGATCGCAGCTAACATAAACCACGCGGCACGGCCCGAAGGCCAGCAGCTGCTCGATGAACTCCGGCGTGCAGCCTTTGCGCGGCGGATCGATCACCACTGCGGTCTCCGCGGCCGGGAAATTGATTTGATCGAAAATCGCCTCGGCCGATGCGGTTAGAAATTCGGCGTTGGTGATGTCGTTGGCCTTGGCGTTTTTCCGCGCCCACTCGCACGAGGTTTCGGAAACTTCCACCCCGGCGACGCGTTCGAAGTGTTTTGCCAAAGTCAGCGAAAAGAGCCCGGAACCACAATAGGCGTCCACCAAAAATTTTGCGGCGCCAGACGCCGCTTTTTCCGCCACATAGCCGGTGAACAAGGGCAGGATGAACGGATTGTTCTGAAAGAAATCCCCTGCGAGAAACTGGAATTTCAACTCGCCGACCTGCTCGACGGCGACGGCGCGGAAATCCGTTTCCACCCGGTCCTGAGTGGCGCGCAGCAGCAGCGTGGCCCCGCGCTTGAAGGTGTGCGCCCGCGCGCGCAGGCCCTCGCGGATGGCGGGTAATTCGCGGTTGATCACGTCCATCGCGATCGGGCATTGCGGCACGTCGACCAACTGCGAGCGGCGGCCGAAGGACAGGAAACCGATCGGCCCGAGGTCGCCGTCCTTGCCCTTTTCGAAGTGCGGCGTGATTTTCGAGCGGTAGTTCCAAATCTGCGCGGACGACAGGCAGTCGTTCACCGGGAAGGTGATCGCGGCCATGTGTTTCATCAACTCGCCGACCTGGCGGGTCTTCCAGGCAAGCTGCTTTTCATAAGCCAGGTGCTGGTATTGGCAGCCGCCGCAGTCGCCGAAAAGCGGGCAGCCCGGAGCCACCCGGTCCGGCGAGGGCTCGAGCACTTCGACGAGGTCCGCCTGTGAGAAACTCTTGTCATTGCGGAAAACCCGGGCCTTCACCCGCTCGCCCGGCAGCGAAAACGGCACAAACACCACCCAGCCGTCGATCCGGCCGACGCCGGCGCCGAGATTGGTCAGCGAGTCGATGGTCAGCTCGATTTCCTGGTGATACTCGAAGGGCGTGGGGACGAATTTTTTAGGCGGGCGCGGCATGGTCGGGCGAATGATTGCCCGCCGGGGCCGGGCTGGGCAACCGAAAGTTGTGTGGTGGTTTCGGGATCGCCAACGGGCGGACTTTGTGGCTGGGTAATTGTCACACGAAGCTCGATGACAAGTTGATTCAATTACGATTCCTTTTCCCGCCATGACTTCCCCGCCCGATTCGCCCGCCCAATTCGCTCGCAATCAACTCGCTAGCGGATGCGAGACGATGGAACGCCTGCTGAACGGACTGCTCGATTCGAAGGGTCGCGTGGGTGAGGAGGTCCACGCGATCCGCAAGCTCGGCAAGTCGCTGCGCGGCGGTTTTTCGTTGTTCCGGCTCAAGGATTCCACTGCGGAGATCCAGGCGATCGGCCGCCTGCTCTCGGAATCGCGGGACGCGGTGTCGCGTTTGAAAACCTGGCAGAAACTCGGGTGGAACGACGACGCCGAGGTCGCCAGCGTGGTACTCGGACTGCTCGACCAGCAGACACATTCCGCCGCCCGCCGCCCGCCGCCGGAGACGATCGCCTGGTGCGTCGCGCGGGTCACCGCCGCCCGCCAGGCTTTGACCGGTTTGCCACCCGAGGACCTCGAAACCACGCTGGCCAGCGGTTTGAA
Organism: Luteolibacter sp.; assembly: GCA_044369025.1. Classification (GTDB taxonomy): domain Bacteria; phylum Verrucomicrobiota; class Verrucomicrobiia; order Verrucomicrobiales; family Akkermansiaceae; genus Luteolibacter. Next base: position 3,201 of record JBIPMR010000034.1, on the reverse strand, counting down.
AAAACTCGGCAAACAAGTCCGCAAGCGCTGCCTGAATCTCGACCACCAGGATGAAGAGGATTTCCACGACGCCCGCAAATCGCTCAAGGCCTATCTCGGCGCGCTCGGATTCCTCCCGGAAGGCACGGCGCCGCCGGAGCCGGAAATGGCGCAAATCGCCGATCTGCTAGGCGACGAGAATGACATCGCCACCCTCTCGGTCTGGCTGACGGCCCACGGCTTCACGCCGAAATTCGCGCCCGCGCTGTGGCAATCGCTCAAGGTCCAGCGCCGTAAATTGCAAAAACAGGCCATCACGGACTCGGCGGCGCTGTTTTCCGCCTAGGCGGGTGGCGCAGATTGTCAGGAACGAGAGTTGCGTGGAAGGGATTTTCCACTATGGAAGGGGCGTCCCAGCCTTGCCCGTGGGATGTTTTCCCCAGCCTCTAACTCTCATTCAAATGTCCGCCCGTCTTGATTTCCGCAGCCGCCACTTGGGTCCCGTTGGATCGGATCGCGATGAAATGCTTCGCGATACCGGTTACGAATCGCTCGCCGCCCTGATCCAAGCCGCCGTCCCCGCCGGGATCCGCATGGAAGGCGCGCTGAGCCTGCCGGAAGCCCGCTCGGAGCAGGACGCGCTCGCGTGGCTGAAGTCGATCATGGGGAAAAACCGCGTGCTGAAGTCGTGCATCGGCCAAGGTTACCACGGCACCCACACCCCGGGCGTGATCCAGCGCAACATTCTCGAAAACCCCGGTTGGTACACCGCCTACACGCCCTATCAGGCGGAGATCGCGCAGGGCCGGCTGGAGGCGCTGCTGAATTTCCAGACGATGATCACCGATCTAACCGGCCTGGAGGTTGCCAACGCCTCGCTGCTCGACGAGGGCACCGCCGCCGCGGAGGCGATGAGCCTCGCGCTCGCCGGCAAGCCCAAGGGCCGCGCCATCTTTGTTTCCGAGCGCTGCCATCCGCAGACCATCGACGTCGTCGTCACCCGCGCGGAGCCGTTGGGCATCGAGGTGATCATCGGCGATTGGGGGAAATTCGATCCCACGGGCTGCGAAGGTTTGTTCGCTGTGCTGGTGCAATATCCGGACACCCGCGGGCGGATCGACGACTTCGAGGGATTTTTCGCGAAAGCCAAGGCGGCGGGCGCGGTGGCCATCGTCGCGGCCGACATCCTCGCGTTGACGGTTTTGAAGGCGCCCGGTGAGTTTGGCGCGGACATCTGCGTCGGTTCCTCGCAGCGCTTTGGCGTGCCGATGGGTTTCGGCGGGCCGCATGCCGGATTCATGGCCTGTGCCGATGCGTTGAAACGCAAGATGCCCGGCCGCCTGATCGGGGTATCGCTCGATGCGCGCGGCAAGCCCGGCTACCGGCTGGCGCTGCAGACGCGCGAGCAACACATCCGCCGCGACAAGGCGACTTCCAACATCTGCACCGCGCAGGTGCTGCTGGCGGTGATGGCATCGATGTATGCGGTTTATCATGGCCCGGCCGGACTGAAGCACATCGCCAACCAGGTCCACTTCCTCACCGCTGATTTGAAGGCCACCCTCACCGCCGGTGGCATCGCGGTGGAGGACGGCGCGTTTTTCGACACGATCGTCGCCAGGGTTCCCGGCCAGGCGGCGGATGTTCTATCAAAAGCAGCCGCCGCCGGCATCAACCTCCGCCACCTCGATGGCGACCATCTCGGGATTTCCCTCGATGAAACCACCAGCGTGGCAGACCTCACCACCATCGCCAAGGCCTTCGGTCTGGCCGGCACGCTGCCGAGTGCCACGTGGGAAATCCCTCTGGCGCGCACTTCGGATTTCCTCACCCAGAAGGTCTTCAACAGTTATCACTCGGAGACCGACATGCTGCGTTATATCAAACGCCTCGAATCGAAGGATCTCGCGCTCAATGAGTCGATGATCGCGCTCGGCTCCTGCACCATGAAGCTCAACGCGACCTCTGAAATGGTGCCGCTGAGTTGGCCGGAGGTTTCCTCGCTCCATCCTTTCGTCCCTGCGGACCAAAGCCAGGGCTACCGAGAAATGCTGGCCACGCTCGAAGGCTGGCTGGCGGAAGTCACCGGTTTCGCCGGGGTTTCGCTCCAGCCCAACGCCGGCTCCCAAGGCGAGTATGCGGGACTGTTAGCCATCCGCCGCTACCATCTCGCCCGTGGCGATTCGCATCGGAACATCTGCCTGATCCCGGTTTCCGCGCACGGCACCAATCCCGCGTCCGCCGTGATGGTGGGCATGAAAGTCATCGGCGTGAAATGTGATGGCGACGGCAACATCGACGTCGCCGACCTCGCCGCACGCACCGAAGAGCACCGCGACAACCTCGCCGCGCTGATGGTCACCTATCCGTCCACCCACGGCGTGTTCGAGGAAACCATCCGCGAAATTTGCAACATCGTCCACGACGCCGGCGGCCAGGTTTATATGGACGGCGCGAACATGAACGCCCAGGTCGGCCTGACCAGCCCGGGACTCATCGGCGCGGATGTCTGCCACCTCAATCTCCACAAAACCTTCTGCATCCCGCACGGCGGCGGCGGGCCGGGCGTCGGCCCGATCGGCGTGGCCAAACAATTGCTGCCCTACCTTCCCGGCCATGCGGAACTTGATTCCAAGGAAGACGCGGTCTGCTCGGCACCGTGGGGCAGCGCATCGATCAATACGATTTCCTGGATGTATATCGCGATGATGGGACCCGCCGGACTGACGGAAGCCACCGAAGTCGCGATCCTCAATGCGAACTATATGGCGAAAAAACTCTCGCCGTTTTTCCCGATTCTCTACACCGGCAACGAAGGGCTCGTCGCCCATGAATGCATCATCGACGTGCGGCCTCTATCCGATGCCAGCGGCGTCACCGTCGAGGATGTGGCGAAGCGGTTGATGGATTACGGTTTCCACGCGCCGACGATGAGTTGGCCGGTGGGCGGCACTTTGATGATCGAGCCGACCGAATCCGAATCCAAAGGCGAGCTCGACCGTTTCTGTGAGGCGATGATTTCCATCCATGGCGAAATTTCCGCCGTGATCGCCGGCACGCTCGATGCCCATGACAATCCGCTCAAACACGCGCCGCATCCCTGCGAGACGGTTTGTGGCAATGATTGGCCGCACGCCTATTCGCGCGAGCAGGCCGCGTTCCCGCTGCCCTATCTGCGCCAGCACAAATTCTGGCCCTCGGTCGGACGCATCGACAACGTGC
>JBIPMR010000444.1:0-4100 GCA_044369025.1 Luteolibacter sp. | reverse complement strand
TTGCGGCTGATCCCGGATGTCACGGCGGCCACACCCACTGCCGCGACCTTTCTCAATCTACCCGCGTTGCTGACCTCGCGATCCGAAACCATGAACACCAACAGCGAGCAGGGATTGTTAGGCCTGGCCTTCCACCCCGGCTACGCGTCCACCGGCCACTTTTTCATCTTCTACTCGGTGAACAAGGGCGGCCGGGGTTACCAGCGGGTTTCGCGGTTCACGGTGCAGGCGGGAAACCCGAACGCCGCCGATCCCGCGTCCGAGCGCATCCTGATCGAGCAGGCGGACGACTACGGCAACCACAACGGCGGTGCCCTGGAGTTCGGCCCGGATGGTTATCTTTACGTCTCACTCGGCGATGAAGGCAGCCAGGACGACGCCGGTGCTAACAGCCAGAAACTCACTAAGGATTTTTTCTCCGCCATCCTGCGCATCGACGTGGACAAAAAGCCGGGAAACCTCGAGCCCGGCGCGCACCCGAATCCAGCCGAATCGACGCCGGCCATCAATGCGGTGAAACGCTACGAAACCTCGCCCGGCTCCAACATTTTCCTAGCAGCCTACAGCATCCCCATCGACAATCCGTGGGTCCACACCAGCCAGGGCGGAACCTGGACCGGCAGCCTCAATGGCAGTGCCATCGCCGCCGGCAGCCTGCCCTACGTCCGCTCGGAATTCTGGGCCGTCGGCCTGCGCAATCCATGGCGCATGTCCTTCGATCCGCCGACCGGCGAGTTGTGGGTGGGCGACGTCGGCGGAAACATCCGCGAGGAAGTGAACGTCGTCACCAAGGGGAAAAATTTCGGCTGGGCCCATCGTGAGGGAATCGTCGCCGGACCGAAAGCAGGCGCACCTAGCAATTTCGCCACGCTCTACGGCACCGGGCCCGTTTACGACTACGCTCACGGCAGCGGCACTTTCCAAGGGAACTCGATCACCGGCGGATTGGTCTATCGGGGCACGCGTTTCGGCGGTCTGACAGGAGCCTATGTGTTTGCCGACTATACTTCTGGAAACCTCTGGACGCTGCGCCGCAACCCCGGGGCCGAAGCCACCGTCACCCGCATCGCCGGCGAGGGCGGCATCGTCGCGTTCGGGAAAGACCCGTCGAATGGCGACGTGCTGATCGCCAATCTCAGCAGCGACAAGATCCGCCGGCTCGTCACCGGCACGCCGACTAACAGCTTCCCGCAGACGCTCGGCGCCACCGGGCTGTTTGCCGACCTGACCGATCTCTCGCCGAACCCCGGACTGCTGCCCTACTCCGTGAACCTGCCGTTCTGGAGCGATCACGCGGTGAAACGCCGCTGGTTCACCATTCCCGACGCGTCCGGTAAAATCACCTGGTCGCGCGACGGCGCGTGGACTTTCCCCAGCGGACAAATCTGGGTGAAACATTTCGACCTGCCGCTCTCGCGCAGCAATCCACCGCTTCTATCCGATCCGGCCACTCCGTCGAAGCGGATCGAGACGCGCGTGTTAGTCAAGAACGACGCCGGCGCCTACGGCGTGAGTTACCGCTGGAACGATGCCGGCACCGAGGCCACGCTGGTGCCCGACGAAGGCGCGGACTTCGATCTAACAGTGACACGGAACGGCAGCGCTTACAACCAGTACTGGCGCATCCCGAGCCGCGGCGAATGCATGATCTGCCACACGCCCCAGGGCGGCCACGCGCTCTCGATGAACACGCGCCAGTTCAACCTCTCCAACATCATCCACGGTTTCGACGGCAACCAAATCGACACGCTGAACGCGGCGGGCTTCTTCGCCAACACTCCGGAACCGCCCAACGTGCTGCCCCGCCATTTGAAACCCACGGAAACCGCGTTCCCGTTAGAAGCACGGGTCCGCTCGTACCTCGACGTCAATTGCACCTACTGCCACAAAGCCGGCGGCACCGCCGCCCCCGCCGCATGGGACGGCCGCCCGGAACTCACGCTCGATCAAACCGGGCTGATCCGAGGCAGCGCCTGGAACAACGGCGGCGACCCGCTCAACCAACTCATCGTTCCCGGAGATATCCTCCACTCCATCGTCCTCAACCGCGTGGCCGCCAGCAACGGCTTCACCCGGATGCCGCCGCTGGGCGGCAGCGAGTTCGATCTAACCAACATCAACCTGCTCACCGAGTGGATCCAGCAGGAACTGCCCGCGCGCCAGACCTACGAAACCTGGCGACAGCAGGAATTCGGTTCCATCAATTCCCCCGAAGGCCAACCCGCCAACGACGCCGATGGCGATGGCAGGAGCAACCGCGAGGAATTCCTCGCCGCCACCGGTCCACGCGACGGCGGCAGTTTTCCCGCAGTCGCGCACCGGTTCGTAAACGGCCAATTCCACCTCGATTTTTACGCGCCGCCGAATCGTTCGGTGCAGGTGCAAACCTCCCAAAATCTCATCGACTGGAGCCTCTGGAACGTGCCGCAAAACCAAGGCCTCCCCCAGCCGGGCGGCGCGGCCTCGATCTCCGGCCCGGTTTCGGATTCCCAACAGTTCTTCAAACTCCGCTTCGGGGAAAACTAACTTTTCAGGCGGGTTTTCAGGGATCAGCAACAAGCGGCGGTGGCGCAAGCGGGGCTGGCAGGGAGCGCGTGATCGTGGGCCGGGGCGGCGAGTGATGGGTTCGGTTCGAGGGTTTCGAGGCCTAACTTGGCGAGCAGCTCACGGTCTTTTTCCGCGCCGGGGTTTGCGGCGGTAAGGAGTTTTTCACCGTAGAAAATCGAGTTGGCACCGGCGTAGAAGCACAGCGCCTGGGTCTCGTCGGAGAGCCGGGTGCGGCCGGCGGAGAGGCGGACCTTGGCACCGGGGACGGCGATGCGGGCGCAGGCGATCATCCGCACGAGATCGAAGGGATCGACCTGCGGGTTCTCCGCCAGCGGGGTGCCGGGCATCGGCATGAGCGAGTTGATCGGCACGCTTTCCGGCTGCGGGTTGAAGTTGGAAATGACTTCTAGCAGTCGGAGGCGGTCGGTGATGGTTTCGCTGATGCCGAGGATGCCACCGCAGCAGACGGACATGCCGGCATCCTGCACGTTGCGGATGGTGCGGAGGCGGTCTTCGTAAGTGTGGGTGGTGACGATGTTCGGATAATGCTCCGGCGAGGTGTCGAGGTTGTGATTGTAGGCGGTGACGCCGGCCTCGCGCAGGGCGATCGCCTCGTCCGGGCCGAGTTCGCCGAGGGTGACGCAGACTTCCATGCCGAGGGTGGAGACGTCTTTGACGATTTCCAGAACCTGGTTGAAGCGCTCGGTGCCACCACGGACACCGCGCCAGGCCGCCCCCATGCAGAAGCGGGTCGAGCCGGTCTCGCGGGCGGCGCGGGCGCTTTCCATGACCACTTCGCGCGACAGCAGGCGCTGGTTTTCGAGGTCGGTCTCGTAGCGGGCCGACTGGGTGCAGTAGCCGCAATCTTCGGAGCAGCCGCCGGTTTTGATCGAGAGCAGGGTGCAAAGCTGGATTTTGCCATCGGCCCAATTCGCCTCATGGACGGCGCGCGAGCGTTTGATGAGTTCGAAAAACGGCAGGGAGTGGAGCTCTTGAAGTTCGGAAAGGGTCATGGCGTGGTGGAATGCGGAATGCTTTGCCGGAATCCAACGCGGTTGGGAACCAGATAGCAAGAAGTGAGACACGAAAAGCGCCAGCGGCCAAGTGGGGTCGCCCCTTCACCATGTTCCGCCAGCCGCGCTCCCGATGGATCACCGGGGGAGGCCCGCCCACCGGGGTCAAAGCACCTGGATGCAAACGCTGCTGGAAAACAGTGAGCAGTCAAACCCGCAACCGCAGATCTCTAACACTCCATAACACTCCCGCCGCCGCGGCGCCACTCCCCCGCATCCGCCGCGCGCCGTCCTTCCGCTTCACCGAGAACCGCTCCCGTGCCGCCGCGAACGCCTCGTTCACAAATTCCTTGCTCCCGATCACCGCGCCATCCGTGAAATAGCGCACCCGGCAACGCAACATCGCCGCGATCCCCAAGTCCGGCAGCACCGTCCCGTTCGCCGCCGCCTCCAGCGCCTCCGCCGCATTCAACGGCGGACGCGCCACGCCCGTCTCCACCTCCGCCCGACCACTCTTGCGGCCCAGCGCCAGCCCCATCG
>JBIPMR010000443.1:0-4104 GCA_044369025.1 Luteolibacter sp. | reverse complement strand
ACGAAGTTTACATCGGCAACGAGAACAACGCTCTATCCGTTGGCACCTACACCCTCAGCGGCTCGGGTCTGATCAATCTTGGCAACGAAGTCATTGTCGGGCGTGACAATGGCACGGGCACATTCAATCTCAACGGCGGCACCGTGAACGCGAAGAAGATCTCGGGCGGAAACGGCAGTGCGACGGTGAACTTCAATGGGGGCGTCTTGAAAGCAAAACAGGATGAGAGCAACCTCATCGAAAACCTCGACGTGGCGAATGTCCAAAGCGGTGGGATCAAGATCGATAGCAACGGCTTCAACGTAAGCACGAGCCAACTGCTCACCGGAACGGGCGGTCTGGAGAAATCGGGCGCGGGTCAACTCACCTTGCGTGGCGCGAATACCTATGCGGGAACCACAACGGTTGCCGCAGGGGCATTGCGGATCGAGAAAGCCGGGCTGAATGCCATTATCGATTCTGCGGCTAACACCCTTGAGGCTCAATTCAATCCCCCGCCTGCTCCTGGGGCTTATCCAATCCTCCCCGGATCTCTTGCCGGGGCCCAGACATTCACCGCAACCGGTTTGGGTGCCGATCAGCTGGCCACATTCAACAACCTGACCAGCACCGTGACCGTCACCGGAGAGCCGGACAGCGACCCGTTCGTGACTTGGATCGACAACTTCACCCCGAATGCCCTGCTGCCGGATGAAGCGTCCAAACTTCCCGGTGCGGATCCTGACAGCGACGGCATTACCAATCTGATGGAGTTCGTGCACGGCGGCAGCCCGGTCGTTTCCTCGCAGTCCATCCTGCCGACAGTCGCCACCGTGGGCGCGGATCTGGTTCTCAGCTATACCCGCAGCGACGATTCCGAATCCGTCACCACCCAGGTCGGCCAATGGAGCACGGACCTCATGAACTGGAACGACGTGGCGCCCGTGCTCGTCAATGAAAACGGCGTATTGCCCGACGACATGACCGTCACCGTGCCCAAGAGCAACCAGGTGAACGGCAAGCTGTTCCTGCGTTTGAGTGGGGAAATGCCCTGAACTCCCACCCCGGTATCTCAGCAATCCACGATGCGATCATCAATCGGTCCGCCCCCGGGGCACCGGGTGGCCCTCTGGGGAAAAAATCTAACACATATCCAGGCATGAATGAAATCCCCGCCATTTCCCAAGCCGTGACCGTCAAAGCAGGATTCCACCGGGCAATCCTCACCCAGCGGAGCCGAAGACCCGAGCGCCTCTGCGGTTTCACATTAGTCGAGCTGTTGGTCGCCATCACCATCATGGTGGTCCTCGCAGCCATTTCGCTATTCAGCTTCAAACTGCTGCGCGAAAAGGCCGATGTGGTGACCACCATCAACAGAATCCGGGGATTTGCCGAAGCCAACGCGCTGTATGCCACCGATCACAACGGCAAGTATGTTCCCGTGTTCGCCTTCGACGAGGACGGACAGGGCGACGTGCAGTGGCATTATAACCGCACCTACCTCGAAGTGCTCATCGGCGACAAGGAAGCCTTTGAAAACTCCGAGGTCTTCGAAGGTATCGACGGGCTGCCCGAACAGGTGCTCGACCCGGTCGTGATCCGGGAGAAGAAAAGATACTGGAGCCGAATCTCGGCAAGCTTCGGTTACAACGCCGAAAACATGGCAGGCGGCGGCTGGGGCCAACCTGGCACCGCCCGCTCCCATTCGATCAGCTCCGTCAGCAACCCGGACGAGACCTGTGCCTTCATCACCGCCACCGATTGGCTGGTGCTACACAGTGGATCACTGCTTTGGGAGAACTCACCCGTCGAAGGAAAAACCGAAAACAGCAAGATTGCCTATCGACACCGGGGAAAGGCAGTGGTGGCCTACTACGACGGCCACACCGGCCTCATTTCCATCGACGACATGAAAGAGATCAACCGTCGTGGAGGTGTCAACAATGTATTCTGGGGTGGCAAGCGAAGGAATAGTGGTCGCTGAAGATTGACAGCAGCAGGAGGAGATGGGTCGAAACGTTTGCACTCCCCATTCATCAAACGGTGGCGTTTCAGTTTTCCATGGTCCACGTCTTGAACAGTGGTTTGGTGTGCAATTGCGAGACCATGCGGCGGCCTTCGCGAATGTAGAGCTGGTGGGGCCAGTGACCGGTGACCCTGAACTCGTCCGGGTCCAATCCGAAACGACCCACCTGTTTTCGCAGTTCTCGGGGGACCTGCGGGTCGTTGGCGAGAAAATTTGCATGTGTGGAGGGAATGATTTAGCGTCACGCCAATGGTGGTGACAAAAACGTTACGTGCGGCTACGGGATGGCTGGAACTGGGATTGGCGGATGAGGCTCTTTATGAACTGCAGTCGCTGCCTGCCGAAGAACAAAGGGGGCGTGAGGCGCTTGAGGTGAAGTTGCTGGCGTTGATGGAATGCCGGTCGTGGAACATGGCTTCTGAAACCGCGCGGCTGTTGTGTCTGATGGCGAAAAACGAGCCGGAATTTTTCCTGCGCGCCGCCTTTTGCCTGCATGAAACGGGCGACACGTTGGCGGCCTGCAACCAGTTGCTGCGTGGCCCGAAGAGCTTGTTTGAGATGGCGGTGTTTCATTACAACCTCGCCTGCTACCTGTGGACGCTGGGTGAGGGGCCGCGCGCGCGCAGCCATTTGAAACAAGCGATCACGATGGATGATTCGTTTCGCAATGCCGCCCGTGACGACAGGGATCTGGTCGGGATCTCGCTGGTGGACGGCGAGCCTTGAAAACCGCGCCCGGCGTGCCCCCGAATTCAACCTAACGGAAACTCGCCGTCATCATCGACGCCTTGCCAGCCGAGTCGGCCGAAGGCGCGGAGAAGCGAGGTAAGCGGTTCGCCCTCTTCCTCGCCCTCGCCGTGCTCGATGGTGGCGGAGCTGCTGAGACCGCGGTTAGACTCGATGCTGATCACGGTGGTGTAGGTCTGCAAGTAGATCCAATCACCCCATGCTTTGGCTTCATGCCGGGGTTCGAAATGTTCCTTGCGGAGTGAGGCAAGCACTTCGGAAATGGTGCTGGGGGTGGCGGAGTCCGGAAGTTTGATGAGGGTTTCCATGCGGTGGCGGTGAGGGTGAAAAAGATGATCGTGTGAAAGGTAGCCGGGCTTATGCGGTGGGTCGAGGATCGATTGCAAAACTCGCTTCGCAAAGTTTCGCGTAGGCGGCGTTGTGGGCGATGAGTTCCTGGTGGGTGCCTTGTTCGATGAGGCGGCCGTGGTCGAGCACGCAGATGCGGTCCGCCTTCTGCACGGTGGAAAGGCGGTGGGCGATGACGAAACAGGTGCGGTCCGAACGGAGGTTTTCGAGGGCTTCCTGAACGAGTCGCTCGGTGCGGTTGTCGAGGGCGGAGGTGGCTTCGTCGAGCAGCAGGATCGGCGGGTTTTTGAGCAACGCGCGGGCGATGGACAAGCGTTGTTTTTCGCCGCCGGAGAAGCGGATGCCACGCTCGCCGGCCAGGGTGTCGAGCCCTGCGGCGCTGGCGCGGACGAATGACGCGGCGTTGGCGGCTTCCAGGGCGGCCCAGAGCTCGTCGTCGGTGGCGTCCTGTTTGGCGAGCCGCAGATTGTCCCGCAGCGTGGTGTTGAACAGGAAGCTTTCCTGGGTGACGTAACCGAGCTGGTCGCGCAGCCATTCCTTGGAGAGGCCGTGGAGCGGGCGGTCATCGATCAGAATCCGTCCGGCGGTGGGCTCGTAGAAGCGTGTGAGGAGATTGAGCACGGTGGATTTTCCCGCTCCGGTGGCACCGACGAGGGCGATGGTTTCGCCGGGCTCCGCTTCGAGGGTTAGATTGCTGATGGTCGGGGCCTCGTCGGAGTAGGCGAACGAGACATTTTCAAATCGAACGCGGCCTTTCAATTCGTCCAGCCGTTCGCCCTCGGTGATGTGGGATTCCTCGGGGGTGTCGATGATGGTGAAAATCCGGCGGGCGGAGACGACGCCGCGGGTGAAGGTTTGGGACAGGGTGTTGATGCGCGAGATGGGATCGAAGAGCGAGCCCCAGGCGGCGATGAAGGCGATGACGGTGCCGGTGGTGAGCTGGCCGTTGAGCGTCCAATGCGCGCCGAAAGCGACCATCAGGATGATGCCGGATTCCCCGATGA
>JBIPMR010000442.1:0-4130 GCA_044369025.1 Luteolibacter sp. | reverse complement strand
GCCGCGCGACCCAAGTTGATCGTGCTGGCAAACTGCACCCATGTGAGCCTGGCGTTGGTTCTCCGCAAGTCGGGGCTGTTCTCGCAGGTCGATTCGCTCGAGGTCTATTCGGTGCCCGAGGGCGACCGTCAACGCGAGGCCGAAAATCTCGCCACCGCCGACATGATCCTCACGATCGAGCACGGTGAAGGATTCGGCCCCCTCTCCACAGCGGGGCTTCAGCAACGGTATCCCGGCCGGGTTTTTTCACTGCCCACGCCGTTTTTCTCAGGGACGGTCCCTGACATGGCCTATCTCCTGCGCGGCGGGGCGATCAGCCGGGCACCCGCCATGATGGGTGACTATCACAGTGCGTTGCTGCTGCTGGAATGTCAGAGCGGCTATACCGAAGCGGACGTCGTCGCTCGCTACGCAAGCGGCGAGTCCTTCCGGCGGATGGACGTGAAAGGGATATGGGATGACAATCTGAGGGAGTTGCAATCCCGCGAGCTCAATACAAGCATCCGTATCTCGGACTACATCGAGGCAAGAGCCGCGGAGGGAAAGATCGGAGAGGATTTCCTCTCCCTCAACCATCCCAAGGAGGGCCTGGTCAACCACATCGCGCAGTCTTTCGCGAAAGTCGCGCTCGGGCCGAAAGCGGTCATCCCGCCGCTTCGGGCGGACGAGCACAATCTCTATCAGGACGCGCTGTGGCCGGTCCACCCGGCCGTCTCGGAAATATTGGGTTTGCCGGTGCCCCAACCCGCCATTTACAAAGCTCCGGACCGCTTGGGTGGAGCGCGGATGGACATCCGCGACTTCGCTTTGCGAAGCTGCCGTTTTTTCAACGAAGGCGATGCCTGCGGCGAGTTTCAAATCGTCACTCCGGCATATCTCAGGAACCGAATGGTTTAGGCCGCGGTTGACAACCTCTGAAGTTCAAACATATGTCGGATATCAGTTCTATCATCAAAGCCCACAAGTGTGAAATTGCGGGGAACGTGCACAATCTGTTCCTGCCGGACGCCGTCCGGAATATTCCGGGGGAGGACGAGAAGAGGCTCTATGAACTCGAACACCTGGTGGATGCGCAGAGTGTCGGCTTTACCACCGACTTGATCCCGGTCTTCCAAGGGATCATCCGCCAGATCAAGTCCCGCCTGAAGCCGCGTTATGGCACAAGATACTCCTTGCTCGATGTGGGCACCCGGACCGGCTCGGGGGCCGATCTGATCGCCCGTCTGTTCCATGGATACATGAGTATCAGACTTGATGTCGATGTCTGTGACCTGGATCCCACCTACAAATCCTATTCCGACGCATTCAACTGTCATATCCGGAACTACTTCGTGGAAGACGCGTTCAAGTTGACCCAGGAATACGACTTTATCCTCGCTTCCCACACGATCGAGCACGTGGACGATCCAGCCGGTTTCGTGAAACGATTGGCGGGACTCTCACGCTATGGGGCAATTTTCTATTGCCCGGTGAATGAGACGGATCCCATCGTGGGCCACCGGACGATCACAACCGACGATGTGAAGTCGTTCGGCGCCACCAAAATGTGGATCATCGATTCCTGGTGGTGGCGGCACGTGCATGCGGAACGCAACCAGGGACCCTCCAAATGCGTGGCTTTTCTAGTTCCGGGAAGAGAGGACATCGGCTTAGAGAAGATAAAGATCGCCTGCAAGGAAGTGGAAATCCGGAAGCCGCAGCCAAGCTCCGGAAACAACGCGAAAGCGCCCTCATGGAAAAAGAAGTTGGCGAGATTCTGGAAAAGCCGGATGCGTTAACGCGAAGTGCGCAAGCTGGCCTTGTGAGAGCAGACGTTCGCGAAGTCACTTCTTCCCGCCCAGCCGGCGGAACAAGCGGCGGAATCGTCCCCTGACGGTCGCCGCGCCTCCCGCAATGAAGCTGGTGCCCACGTGTACGACTGATTTCATGATGAAGCGTGTGTGCCGACTGCTGTCTCAAGTTCAAATAAAGAGGTCGGTGTTAGGTAACCGTGATCCACGGGCAGGGCAATCTCCCGAAAGCCCGCGCCGGCGAGGGCGGCGACGAATTCGCCGGGGTTTCCGGCATGGACGATCACCCAGCGGAAGCGGGAAATGAAGCGGGTATCCATTTCAGGAGGATTGCCTTCAAGCACCAGCAACCCGTAATCCGAAGGCTCAGTTGACCCTTGAATTTCGCTGAAGTGCGCCACTTCGTCGACGGTGATGCTGCCTTCCATGCCCATGAATTCACGAACATGAGCGGCCAACTCCGGCGAGTTCGCGACCAGATGGATTCGCCGCGCACCCAGTCGGCAGTAGTCATCCAAATCCAGCGGATTCCGGATTCCCAGATGCAGGACCGCATCGATGTGATTGGTCCTCGCCGCCAGGGCGCGAATGGCCGCTCGCAGGGGCGTCGGACCACGGTTACCGAGCCGGATGGCGGGCGCGGCGCGGGGGCCAGCCGTCCGCGTCTCTAGGGTGGCGATGCCGGCGGCCAAGTTTCTGGGAGGCGCGGCCAGTTGGTGTTCGAACTGGCGCTTAAGCGCGGCGGCCACGCGGGGGGCGTCGAAGTGCTCGCGGGCGAAGTGCTGGCCGCGGTTTCCGACATCGGCACGGATCGCCGCGTCGCGGGTGAGGGTGATGACGGCCGCCCATTCGGCGGGGTCCTCGCCATCCATCAGGAAGGCGTTGCGGCCGTGCTCGAGGGATTCGCCGAAGCCGCAGCGGCAGGTGAGGATGGGCTTGGCCATGGCCATGGACTTCACGAGGCGCGAAGGGAGGCGGTAGCGGTTGAAATCGTCGGGCAGGCCGGGCGAGCAGGCGATGTCGCAGGCTTTGAGCATTTCCAAATACACGGCATCCGGGGAGTCACCGATGTCGGTGAAGGAGACGGACGGGCCGAGCCGTTCCGCAGCCATCAGGGCGAGCGGCAGCGAGGAACGGCCCGAGGTGACGACCAGGGCGAAGTTCGCGGCGGGCTCGCGCGCGGCGAGGTCGAGGGCGGTTAGAAAGACGGCGAACTCGTCGGAATAGCTGTAGAGCGCGCCGCCGATAAAGATCACGGTGGCGGCGGGATCGATGTCATAACGCCGGAGGGTGGCCGCCCTTTCCTGCGGGGTCATGGGGAGGCGTTCAAAATCCGCCGCGCTGGCGACGGGCGGAACCACCAGCGTCGGGACGGCGAATTCGCGGGCGAGCCTCTCCGCATAGGGCTGCCAGATGGCGGTGTGCACGCAGGCCAGCCGGGAGCACAGCAATCTCGGCAGCGGTTCCACCCAGCGGTCGAATTCGGGGTCGAGCAGCACCTGCAGGCCGTGGTTCCAGTCGTAATTTTTGAGAAATCCGGCGATCTCCGCAGTGGTCAAGCGGGGGCGATCCAAGGCGCAGAGCTGCTCCGCCGCTTGCGCGCTGCGGCGGTGGCGATGAACCTGGGTGTCATCGTCCTCCCACTGCATGGCGAGGCGCGCGCCGGTGAGCAGGACGGCTTCCAGCGCGGCGCGTTGGGAGCGGGACCGATAGCCGTTCACATAGACGAAATCGGGGGCGAAACCGAGGATCTCGCGGCGGAGGGCGGAGGCCAGCCGGCTGCCCTCGAATTCCAGCTTTATCCAGCGGACGCCGGCGTCGAGGCGGGGGCAGTTCCCTTCGGCGAGGACCATCATCTCGCAACCGAGATCGACGAGCGCGGCGGACAGATGCCGGATATAGCGGCCGGTCGCGCCATCGCGGCCACTGGGCAGGACAATCAGGACTTTGAGCGGACCGGCGGGGGACTCCCTGGCCGATGCGGACGGCAGCGCGTTGTTTCCAACCGCAGTGAGATAGGTGATGAGATCCTCGATCTCGGCGACGCCGCGCTCCGGCACGAAGTAGCGCGCGCGGACGATATGATAAAGATGGAAAACCTCGGCGGGGGTGCGGCCCCTTCTCCGGCGGGGAATGACGGTGTGATCCCGGGTGAAGCCCCAGCCGGCGTAGTAGGGCGCGGCGAAGCAATGCACTTGCTTGCCGGCCAGGACAGCTTCGAAGCCCATCTGCGAGGTGCCGACGAAGACCTCGGCCACCACCTCCAGCAGGTCGTGGGGATTCACGTCGAAGTCGATGACGGCGAAGTTTGCCGGCAACGGCGACGGGATCAACGGCGCG
>JBIPMR010000441.1:0-4131 GCA_044369025.1 Luteolibacter sp. | reverse complement strand
TCCATGCGGCGGAAGCTTGATTGAGCGTGCCGGCGGCGAGGTCGGAGAAATAGCGGCCATCCCGGTCGGCAACTGGAGTTTCCTCGACGAGGTGGCGGATGGTTTCCAGGCCAGCCCGGGGAGTGTAGCCTGTATCTGGTGCCTCGTCGGGCAAACAAGCTGCCAATTTCACTGCGTCGTCCGCATTCTCCGGCCATGGCAGAATCTGCCAATGGATTTCTAGCAATCGTTCGATCTGAGATTGAAAACGCTCTTCTTTCAATTGCCCGGGTGTCAGGACCCGCGCCAGCAGATCCGATACCGATGTTGAAATCTCCTTCAATCTGTCTTGGACGGTTTGTGCAAGGGCGGCGGCGTATGCCTCCGCACTCGCAAAATCAGCGCCGCGAGCTTGGTGCTCTATCATTCCAGCAGGGAGGATTGCGAGGAAGCGATTTGGCAGAGACGGGGTGAGCAGGCGTTGCTTGCCTTCTTCCTGATAGTAGTCAAAGGCCTGCCAAAGTTCGCCACTTCCCGTGCTCATTTGGCTCCATTCATCCTTGAGAAGAAGGTCGAGGATGGGCTGGCCGCAAAGATTTGGGAAAAGCACGTGATCTGGGCCGAAATCGAGAGCGATTCGATGCAACGCTGTAGCGATCAGATAGGAAAGTAGATAGGAACCACTCCACAAGTCGCGGGTGCTCCGAGCGGCTGAGATAAAGTCCTGTACCGGGCCGATCGTGAATAGCAAGAAGCACGGTTTGTCCGCGATACCGGCATCATTTTTGGGTTTCCAAGGGCTCCGCCGAAGCACCCCTGCAAGGCGCTGGTTACGGCCAAGTGACTCCAGATGGTGTGATCCGGCAAACGGGTCTCAGCCGGGTAGTGGGCGAAATCCGGTTGAGCGCTGGACGCCCAGTTCCGCCAGAAGCGCCAGGTAGCAAGAAACGCCCTGCGAGGATGGGCATCATCCAATACCGGGCGGGTTTTCTGGCTGATTTCCTCGGCTTTTCCCTTGGGTGTGTTTCCCATGGACAAAGGACTTCCATCCAACGGGTGGCGAAACTCCACCGTTGCCGTGCTGCATTGTTTGGCTTTCGGCCAAGGCAGGCGATCCGCCGCGCTCGCCGCCCAGTCGGCCTCCTTTCGAAAATGCTCGTCTGCGGCAAATCCCTCGCCAGCGGCAATGCGCCGTGCACTGTTTTCGTGGTCGAGAATGTCGAGGACTTTGTTGGGCGAGTCGTGGAGAAATGCGTGAAGCTTGCGACGCCAGTGTAAATTGGATGATTTTGACATGGAAAATGGGTGGAACGAAGTGCGAGAGTCGGATGCTGGATTGCGGAAACGGAGGTTTACTGATCGATGTCGTGACAGCGGATGAGGGTGAGGGTGAGGGATTCTAGAACGTTGCCGCTTTGATTTCCGGCAGTTGGTTGGACCTATCTGTTACCATTCGTTAGCGATTCAATCCGATGCCGCCGCGATTGCAAGGTCTCAGATGTCCCGGGATGTCCTAATCGATAGGAGGTGGTCGCCGGCGGGAGTGTGCTGACAACGGCCCTGCGGTGGCAGTTGCGTGGTGACCCCTTTGACGCTCAGTCCCGCAAGCGCCACTCTACCAACGCGCCAAGCACAATTCCCACGGCGTAGGCTGGAAGATCCGGCCAAGCGAAGGTGGTGCCTAACACCAGCCTTCCCGGGAGCGTGGCACGGATCGCATCGACCCACGGCGCGTGACAAAGCTGCGAAAACTCCACGCCCCACGCGAAGGTGAGCGCCAGCAGCGCGACCATCAGCGTCGATGCACGCGGCAGCAGGAAACCGAAGCCCACGAACACCATCAGCGCCCACAGCGCGTCGCCACCGTGGTTCGACAGCCACTGGGGCAGCGGGATGAGCCCGGAGCGCCACAACAGGCCGGCGGCGACGACGGTCAGTCCCAACATCGCATACAGCACGCGACTCCGCGTTAGAGGCGGTGTGTGTTTCCTGGCGGGCCGGATATGAAGGCGGTGCTGCATGGGCGGGGGAGATTGTAGCGGTGCGGCCGCTGGGGTTGCAAGCGGGAGGACTCGCGGACTGAGGCTTGATCCACCACCGGGTGGCGTTGGCGGCTTTATCGCTGAACATGTATGTAGCGATTCCGCAAATGCGGAAAAACTGCCCGCACTTGAGCGAAATTCCGCTACGCCGGCAGGATCACCATGGCGGAAACGGCCTTTCTCAACGCATCAAGCGACGGCGTCTTTGAGGAACTTCTCGATCTCGTTGATGGTGGCCGCAGGCAGTTTTCCCTCGACGCGCTTGGAGCCTTCGATCATCGCCTTCACCTCTTCCAAGGCCTTTTCGGCAGTCGCCAACGACTTCTCGGGACCGCCGAGTTGCTTGTCGGGGAAGTAGCGGGTGAAGGTCGAGCCGGCGCGGCTGATGCAGAGACGCCATCCTTCGAAGGCGGAGGTTTCGTAGGTGAAGCGGGTAAGGTTCTTCTTTGATTTCATGGGTGATGTGTTTGCTTTCGCCCGGCAACCTGCACGATTTTGCTAGACTATCCAGCAGATTTTTCACGAGCCGGATTGAGCGCAAAAAAAGCCATCTCCCCGATAGGAATCATCGTCTGAACCGGTCATCGCCCGCGGATGGCGGCATCGGCGCAGCAGAATCCCGCCTATAACCCGGCCACCGGTTACGGCGCATCCGCCACCGGGTTGGCGGGATCGGCGTCGAGATCCGCGCTCCACGATCTCATCGACGGGCATTCGGTGGTTACCGAAAATCAAGATCTTCCCACAGAACGAGAAAACTCGATGCATCCCTGAGGCGGCACGTCGCGCGTGTTACTGACAATCTTCACCCGATAAAAATCAAAGGTCCGGGCACATCGAGTGAAAACCGGCCGCGTTCAGGAAGTGCGTCTGCTAGAATCTGCCCCGGCTGGCCCAAGCCACGCAGCTTTTTACGCAGTTCGCTCAGCACTCTGCGAATATCCTGCTCATCGTGGAAAGCTCCGGCTGTTGGCACACTTGCCGCAAGTTTCCCCTCATCTTTCATCGTTTGCCATTCACGAGCGTGTCGTTCCAGAGCCGCCAATCCATCGGTGTAGGAGGGCAGTGCCGGCTGCTCGGTCTTGGCCAGCACCGCCACGCACAGCATCAGATGCTTCTCCCGCTCTGTCAGATTCAGCTCCAGGTGATTGAGCCTCAGACCTGCCCGTTGGGTGAATAATTCCAAGCGCAAACCTTCCGCCGCCTGCTTGCGGATCACCGTCCGACACGAGGCGACCAAATTCGAAAAATTTCCGACATTCTGCCCCAGCTCCCGCTGAAATAGATTCCGAATCGCGACGAACGGCACATCCGCCAACTCCAAAACCGCATCTCCGGCTGAGTGGCAAGTTCCATCCCGCGCCTCGAGCTGCCCACCTGCCTGCCCGGGAAAAAAGAATCCCGGCAGGGTCTCGTAAGGCTCACCCACCAGGATGTGGGTGAGCCGGTCGGACTCCCGCGCAGCCAGCGTCATGCACGCATACATCAGCGCACCCATGGTTTTGCGGCCTCCGGCAATCGATGCCACCAGCCGAATATCCGGATTGGCGGCCACCCCACGCACCACATCCAACAAAAAATCCGCCGCCGCCTCGTTCTCGCTCAGATTGCGCAAGTCGCGCAATTCGCCGCTCCTCCCGGAAGCCGGGTCCACCGCCGTGATCACCCGCAAGTCATCGGCGGTGCGGCCAAACCGCAGTTTTCCCGTCAGATCGTGCCCCTTGGCCATCAAGGCCCGGCGCAGTTCATCCCAAGCACACAAGTCACCGAATGACTCCTTGGGCCGGAATAATTCTTCTTCGATCCGTTGCCGACCGGCCTGGGTGGTGACCACCAGCACCCGGCTTGGAATCACCGGTTCATCTTCGTGCGCAAGCGCCCACACGGTTTCTGTCAATACGGCAGGTGACATCCCTGTTACCGCAATCAACCAAGTGTCCAAATTCTCTTCCGTTTGCTGCATGAATCTTGTGGGTCTCGTTGCCACAATCATCCTCCCCGGCGCGTTGGAATGTCAAACTCTCCATCTCCCCCGGACGTCCGCCAACGTCCAGGCGCTTGGCTTCGCCCGGTGGCTCATCATTTTAGGGCCCTTACCATGCCCAGCGCC
>JBIPMR010000440.1:0-4138 GCA_044369025.1 Luteolibacter sp. | reverse complement strand
AGAAGATGTCGTTGCATCAATTCGAGGAACTGGAGGTCTGGAAGCGTAGTTCACGCTTGGCGGTTTCCATTCTTGAATTGGTGGATGGCATCAAGCTCTACGCTCTGAGAGACCAGATGGCCCGTTGTTGCATCTCGGTTCCTTCCAACATTGCCGAGGGAGCCGAGCGTGTTAGCGATAGGGAGTTTCGCCGATGCCTGGCCATCACGAAAGGCTCGGCCGGTGAACTCCGGACCCAACTCTACATCGGAGTTAGAGCCGGCATCTTTCCGCCGGAGGTGGCCAATCCGCTCATCCAGGAAGCCAAGGAAATCTCCTCCATGATCGAAGGACTCCGCAAACGCCTCGGCGGAAGCGGCATCATCAACTCGCTTCTGTCTCTCTTCTTCTAACTCTCCCTCTTGTGTCTTATGTCTTCAAGTCTTGCATCTTTATCCCCTTCTCAAACCAACCACTAAACAAATCATGAGCTTCACCGACTACAAAGTAAGAGACATCGGCCTCGCCGAATTCGGCCGCAAGGAAATCGAAATCGCCGAGCACGAAATGCCCGGCCTGATGGCCACCCGTGAGAAATACGGTAAGGAAAAGCCGCTGCAAGGCGTCCGCATCATGGGCTCGCTGCACATGACGATCCAGACCGCGGTGCTCATCGAAACCCTCACCGATCTGGGTGCCGAAGTGCGCTGGGTTTCCTGCAACATCTTCTCCACCCAGGACCACGCCGCCGCCGCGATGGCCGCTAAGGGAATCCCGGTGTTCGCCTGGAAAGGCGAGACCCTGGAAGAATATTGGTGGTGCACCTGGCAGGCGCTGGTCAATCCGGCAGGCCTCGGCCCGGAGCTCATCGTCGACGACGGTGGCGACGCCACCCTCCTCATCCACAAGGGCTTCGAACTCGAAAACGGTTCCGACTGGGTTAACACCCCTTCCGGCAACGTCGAAGAGCAAGTCATCAAGGACCTGCTCAAGGACGTGCATGCGAAACAACCCGGCATCTTCGCGAAAATCGTGAAGGACTGGAAGGGTGTTTCCGAAGAAACCACCACCGGCGTCCATCGTCTCTATCAAATGGCCAAGGCTGGCACGCTGTTGGTTCCTGCAATCAACGTCAACGACTCGGTCACCAAGTCGAAGTTCGACAACCTCTACGGCTGCCGCGAGTCGCTCGTGGACGGCATCAAGCGCGCCACCGACGTGATGATTTCCGGCAAGGTCGGCGTGGTCTGCGGCTACGGCGATGTCGGCAAGGGCTGCGCCCAGGCCCTCCGCGGCCAAGGTGCGCAGGTCGTCGTCACCGAAGTTGACCCGATCTGCGCGCTGCAAGCCGCGATGGAAGGCTTCCGCGTCCTCACCCTCGAAGACACCCTCGGCTGGGGCGACATCTACGTCACCACCACCGGCAACTTCGACATCATCCGCCTCGAGCACATGGAGAAGATGAAGGACCAGGCGATCGTTTGTAACATCGGTCACTTCGACAACGAAATCCAGATCGACAAACTCAACGAAGCTCCCGGCGTCGTCCGCACCAACATCAAGCCACAAGTCGATAAGTATACCTTCCCGACCGGCAACAGCATTTACATGCTCGCCGAAGGCCGCTTGGTGAACCTGGGTTGCGCCACCGGCCACCCGAGCTTCGTGATGTCCAACAGCTTCACCAACCAGACGCTCGCGCAAATCGACCTCTGGAAAAACCGTGAAACCAACAAGCCAGGCCAAGTCACCGTGCTTCCAAAGCACCTCGACGAAGAAGTCGCCCGTCTCCACCTCTCCAAGGTCGGAGCCAAGCTCACGATCCTGACCCAACAGCAGGCGGACTACATCAACGTGCCCGTTGAAGGTCCGTTCAAGGGCGAGCAATACCGCTATTGATCCCCGCGATCCAGGCCTTCCCGCCTGTTCTGTCAACAGCCAGTCGTGCAAGCGGCTGGCTGTTTTTTTGAACTTAGAACTTGCCAGCATTCAAAAGATGCATTTTAGTGATTCACATGAGCGAAGAGCCCGCGGATTACTGGAACCATATTCCCCCGGAATCCTCCATCCTGCGCGAGGAGGTTTCTTACATGATTGGAAAAGTCCGTGACGGGCTTCCGTTTGCCGAGTTTCACGTCATGCGGGAAATGCTTGGAGTGACGGAAGAGCGCTTGGGAGCTTGGCTGGGAATGTCCCGTGCCACCCTTCACCGGCGGAAGAAATCCGGGGTGCTGGACCGGGCCGAGTCGGATCTTTTGGTCCGCTACGCGCGGCTCATGTCGCACGCCACCGCCGCGCTTGGCGGCGTCGAGGGGGCGCGGTCCTGGCTGACGGCTCCGGCCATCGCCTTTCACGGCGAGTGCCCGCTGGACTACGCGGACACGGAAATCGGCGCCCGCGAGGTGGACGCCTTGCTCGGCCGCTTGGAACACGGCGTCTTTTCCTGATCATGCCGCTGTTCTATCGCATCGTGCAGGAGCAGTGGGCGGAAAACGCGCTCGACGGCGAAGGTGCGCGCTTGTACGGCGGACGCTGGAATTCACCGGGCATCCCGGCGGTCTATCTGGCGGAATCGCGGGCGCTCGCCGCTCTTGAAATCCTGGTGCATGCCCCGCGGGAAGCGCTCAAGCTGCGCTGGATCGTGATGGAATTGGAAATCCCCGCGGACCTGATCGATATCGTGCCCATCGCCAAACTGCCGGAAAACTGGCAGTTGCAACCTTCGTCGCATCACGCGCAGGACTTCGGCTCCCGTTGGCTTCGAGACGCTCGGAATCTCGCCTTGCAGTTGCCGAGTGTGGTGATTCCCGAGGAAAAATCACTGTTGCTCAATCCCCGCGATCCGGCCATGCGCGACTTGCAACCCGGCCAACCCCAAGTCTTCAGCTTCGATCCGCGTCTGGCGGGATGACCCGGAATTCATCCAACAGCCGCCGCGGGCCTAGCAGATGCGCGCCCTGCGGGTCGATCAGGAAATAGCCGGACAGCGCGCGCCGGCCTAACAACATCGGGCACAGCATCTCCGAGCGGTCCGCCAGACTCACCAGGATTTGCCAACGGAATCCACCGGCCAGCACGGCGGTGGTCTCGATGAAAATCCGTTTCTTCGCCCTGCCTGAAGAACTTCGAACTCTTGCAATCCGCGCGACGGGGGACTCGCAGGAAATCACCTCGCTGTAATGGTTGGTCGTCGTGAAGCGCACGGATTTTTCATCGGCGGAAAGCACCACGTTTTCCGCATGGATGCTGGAGCTGCGCGCGCCGCTGTCGGTTTTCGCGTTGAGCGGTGAAACCCCGAGGCCCGGCAGCGCGATCCACTCCCGGCGGCCGATCACCAACCGCGGCATGCCCGGGCCGCGCGATGGCAGGCCGAGCGAGGCGGCGAGGTCACGCGAGGTGGACTCGACCGCTTCGGGCACGGCTTTGAAAATCGCTTTCACGGGATGAGGAGGGAGGCGGCCATCGCGCGGGCTTGTTCGCCGCCGCCGCCTAACATGCGGACCAGCTCTTGGATGCGCGTCTCGCCGCTCACCGGATAGAGCCGCGAGCGGGTGCGGCCGGCGGTGACCTCTTTCTCCACCACGAAGTGATGCGTCGCGATCGCCGCAACTTGCGGGAAGTGGGTGATCGCCACCACCTGGTGGCGCGTGCCGAGCGCCGCCATCTTGCGGCCCACCGCCTTGGCAACTTCGCCGCCGACGTTGGCGTCGATCTCGTCGAAAACCATCAACGGCGTCGCGTCCTGATCGGCGAGAGCGGATTTCACGGCGAGCATCACGCGGCTGATTTCGCCGGAGGAGGCGATCTGCCGCAGCGGCAAAAGCGGCTCGCCGGGGTTCGGGCCGAATTGGAATTCGATGGACTCCAACCCCTGCGGCCCGGGTTCCGCCAGGGTCTTGAGCGGCGCTTCGAACGACGATTGCTTGAAGCCCAGATCCTTGAGTTGTCCGGAAATTTCCTTCGCCAACTTCGGCGCGGCCTTGCGGCGCAGCGTTGCCAAGGATTTGCCGCCGGCATCCAGCGCGGTGCGGCATGCGGCGAGCTCGCGCTCCAGCGTTTCGAGTTTTTCGCCGCGGTTTTCGATGGTGTCGAGTCGCGCC
Organism: Luteolibacter sp.; assembly: GCA_044369025.1. Classification (GTDB taxonomy): domain Bacteria; phylum Verrucomicrobiota; class Verrucomicrobiia; order Verrucomicrobiales; family Akkermansiaceae; genus Luteolibacter. The sequence continues at coordinate 59 of JBIPMR010000440.1, read as the reverse complement.
GCGGCAGCATCGCGGCGGGCGAGCACGTCGGTGAGCGATGGGCCGTATTTACGCTTGAG
>JBIPMR010000439.1:0-4142 GCA_044369025.1 Luteolibacter sp. | reverse complement strand
CCCGGCACACGGTGCCGGGTGGCTGGCATCGGCATGGGCTTCCGTCCTGCAGGGACGACTCATGCACTCGGCGGCGACGTGAGATGGAGAGGACGGCTTCGGGCATTGGCATCTCTCTCGCATGAGGCGTCCCTAAAGGACGCGGGGATTCCCAGGAATCCAGACCCGGCACTGCGTGCCGGGCTTTGTTGATCCGCCCCCCTGGGACGAAGAGCGGAAAATGTGGATGAAGATCAGGGCTGCGGCTCCGGAGTGGCCGATGTTTCTAACGGCCTTCGGAGTTTGCCTGCTGATGTTCCTCCAGCTCCGCATCGCCGCTGAGTTCAAGGACGCGGTGGAGGACGCGCGTTGGCGGTCCTGCCGCCCGGTGCCGCGCGGGGTCTTCATCCTCGCGGCGGTGATCCAGCTGGTGCTGGTTTTCGCGCTCGATTCGCGGCTGTGGGTCGTGCTGGCGCTCGCCTGGAGCTACCTCGCGCTGTTAGCCACTTTCGGGACCACCGCGATGGCGGCGACGGCGATCGGTTTTGCGATCCCGGTGATGGCGTCCTTGGGGGTCGTGCTGGCGCTCGCCGCAATCCAGGCGGCGCGCTCCCTGGCAAGAAAATCGAAACCCTCGCCACGCTCTGGACGCTCACGCTCTATCTGATGCTCGGCCTGGTGCCGTTGCTTGTCCTTTGAGGAAAAAGGGGAGCACACGCGCCCTCACGTGTCGTCCCCGGTGCCCCCGCCGGGGACGGCGTCGTGACGAGACTTGCGTGGCTTTCACGCAAACCCCGGTTACCAGCCCATTTCCGGCGGGGGCGCCGGAAATCGCAAGCGGGCGCGCTTACGCTCCCCAACGCCGAAACCCCGCCTGATTAGAAGTGGATCGCGTGGCCTTCGGCGGCGAGCGTCGCCTCGTGGATCACTTCGCTCATCGTTGGATGGGCGTGGATGGTCGCGTGGATTTCCTCGGCGGTGAGTTCCTGGTCGAGCGCGAGGCCCATCTCGGCGATGAGCTCGGTGGCGTTCTCACCGATGATGTGAGCGCCTAACAATTCGCCGTGCTGCTTGCCGTAGAGCAGTTTCGCGAATCCATCGGGCTCGCCGGACGCGATCGCCTTGCCGATGGCGACGAACGGGATTTTCCCAACCACGTATTCGATGCCTTCCGCCTTGAGCGCGCGCTCGGTTTTACCCACCGAGGCGACTTGCGGGTGGCAGTAGGTGCAGCCCGGGAAATGGTTCACTTTGCGCGGCTTGTGGCCTTCGATGTAGAGACCTTCGACGCACTGCACGGCCTCGAATGAAGCGACGTGCGCGAGCCACGGCGGGCCGGTGATGTCGCCGGCGGCATAGACGCCGGGGATGGACGTTTCATAACGATCGCCGACCTTGATGTAGCCGCGGTCGAGTTCCATGGGCAGGCCGCCGGGAAGCACCGGCTGGATGCCGATGGCGACGAGGCAGACGTGGGCGGGGATGGTGCCGTTTTCTTTCGGACCTTCGACGGTGATCTCGACGTGGGTGCCCTTGTCGACGGACTGGGTGATCTTGGTGTTGGTGAGAACGCGGATGCCTTGTTTGATCAGCGATTTTTCCAGGGCGTCGCCGACTTCATCGTCCTCGACGGGCAGGATGCGCGGCAGCATTTCGATGAGCGTCACCTTGGTGCCGAACGCATTGTAAATGTAGGCGAACTCGACGCCGATCGCGCCCGCGCCGACGATGATCATTTCCTTGGGCTGCTGTTGGAGGATCATCGCTTCCTTTGAGCCGATGATGGTGGTGCCGTTGAACGGGAAGGTCGGCAGGCCGCGGGATTTGCAGCCGGTGGCGATGAGGATGTCCTTGCATTCGAGCAGCGAGCGGCTGCCGTCGTTGCCGACCACGCCGACCTTGCCGGTGCCTTCGACCGAACCCATGCCGCGGATGTAGTCGACTTTGTTTTTCTTGAACAGAAACTCGATGCCGCCGGCCAGGCGGTCCGAAACCTTGCGCGAGCGGCCGATCACGGCGGACCAATCGTAGCTGAGTCCCTCGATCTTGAAGCCGAACTCGGCCGCGCGATGGGCGAGCGTGTGATAGAGTTCGGCGTTTTTCAAAAGAGCCTTGGTCGGCAGGCAGCCCCAATTGAGGCAGGTGCCACCGGCGCGGTCTGCTTCGACGCAGGCGACTTTTTTTCCAAGTTGGGCGGCGCGGATGGCGGCGACGTAGCCGGCAGGGCCGCCACCGATGACAATGAGATCGTAGGCCATAAGATTGAGTAGTGCAGGATTGCTGCGGGAAACTGTAGCGCACGTGCCGGATTGTCAAAGATGGAAAGCTGCTAAAGGAGGGTCCTGAATGATTCGCGGCGGATTCACCGTAGCGGCGACGTGGGCAAGGCGTCGTCGAAACGGATTTTGGGGGTGATTCTCGCCGTGGTGGGAATCGCAGGCTGGGCGATCTGGCAGAAATCGTCATCGCCCGCGAGTTCGTTGCAGGATGCCGATTTCCCGCTATCGATGCCGGCAAAGGGTGAGCCGGATCATCGTTTTCAATTTCTCAGGGCCTGGCAAACCGTCGCCATCCCGCAAGCCACCCGCTTCGACCCGCCCCTCGGCAGCGAACATGGCGGCCTGGTTTACAACGCCCAGAAATTCTGGGAGATGAACGAAAAACGCGGCGGTCACCACACCGGCGACGACCTGAATGGCATCGGCGGAATGAACACCGACCTCGGCGACCCGATTTTCTCCACCGCGGACGGCCTGGTGATCTACGCCGGTGAACCATCGCCCGGCTGGGGGAAACTGGTCGTCATCGCGCACACCGCGCCCGACGGCCGGCCGCTGCACTCGATGTATGCGCACTTGAACAAGATCGGGGTGGCGATCGGCTCGCTGGTCGCGCGCGGGGCGAAAGTGGGCACCGTCGGCACGGCTAACGGATTCTATCCGGCGCACCTGCACTTCGAGATGCGGGCCAGCGACGGCGTGGACATCGGCGCCGGTTACGCGATGTTTCCGCTCAATCGTCTCGATCCCATGGGCACCGTGAACTCCCTCAGAAACGCCCCTCCGGCCGATCTCTCACCCTCGCCCCTCGGCCAGGTGCTTCAGAGATAAGTTGTTGGATCAAAAAGTCTTTTGCCACCATGTTGATTGCCGCTGCTTCAACTGTCCCTTTGACGATCTCTCACAGATCCGTGTCCGGCTGGAAGCGGAGGCCGTGGAGTGGATTCTGGAAGAGTTCCGGATCCGAACGATCCAATTAGGAAAAATTCAACCGATCCATTTCATGACGAAATCCTTGCCGCCCACTTGGATGACGGGCGGCCTTCCATGATGCACTGGAAATGGAGGAGCTGGCGGGCGAGGTGGTGTTTTAAGAAAGACTGGAAGCGGGACGCATCCAGCACGGCCTGCGGCGAGACGCCGCAGCCACACGGCGCGGGATCTCCGAGTTGTTCCATCAGGGCGGCGACTTTGGAGTCAAGGTGCTCGGGCAGGTGAGCGACTGCCGGATCACTGACTGCTGGATTGGAATTTCCCGTTAGTGAGCAGTGCCCGCGCCTCGCCGACGAGGAAGAGCGAACCGGCGACGAGCACCGGATCCTGATGGGCGACGGCGGCGGCGAAGGCATTTTCAACCGTGTCGAAAATCTCGTGGGGCGGGGCGTGGCCGGGCAGGTGGGTCGCGAGTTCCGCGGCGGGGACGGCACGTGGGGTATCGACGGGGCAGAGGAAAATCCGTGAGGCGAGCGGGGCGAGGATGGCGAGAATCCCGCCGATGTCCTTGCCGCCCACCGCGCTGAAGACCAGCCCGGCTTTTTTCCCGGGGTAACATTCCCGCCAGGTTGCGGCCAGGACTCCGGCGGATTGCGGGTTGTGCGCGCCGTCTAACACCACTCCGGGGCGGATGACTTCGAAGCGACCCGGCCAATCGACATTCGACAAGCCGTAACGCACGCTGTCGGAGCTCAGGTGGAGCCCCGCGCGGTGCAGCGCCGCCACGGCGAGCGCGGCGTTCCATTTCTGATGGTCGCCCGCCAGCGACATCGGGTAGCCCAACAGCGGTTCGCTGACGAACTCGATGGGTGCCCGCACCTCGTTCGCCTCCTTCTCTAACACGAATTGCACGCCGGGCGTCTGCGGCGCGGAAATGACCGGTTTCCCCGT
>JBIPMR010000438.1:0-4145 GCA_044369025.1 Luteolibacter sp. | reverse complement strand
GTTCGCCTTTCGGCAGATCGGGGGCGGGCTTGCCAAGCGTTTGATATTCCGCGGTGGCGCAGACGAATCAGCGGCTGGCGAAATAGGCGCACGCGGCGCGGAATTACTGCAAGGTGCCGCCTTGCCAACCGCCGCCGTGGAACAGGATCATGCCCGGCACTTTCGACTTCGCGGGCTCGTGGTTTGGCGGGAAATAGATCTCCATCTGCCGTTCCTTGCTGGCGGAGGTTTTGTAAATTTCGGGCTTGCCGGCGGGGTCGTTGTCTTTGGCCTTGGCGGGTGTTTCGGCAGCGAATGATCCGCCGCAGAGGGCGGTGAGGATGAGGGTGACAAGCATTTTCATGGTGTCGTGGAGGGGGATACGGATGAATGGTGGGGTGTTATGCGGGGGAGTTTGACAAACGGGCGGGCGCTGGAAACACGGGACTGTGACTCGCAAGACCATGGAGGGAGAAAGAGATGCCCCAAGGGCTTTTGCTTTCGCGTTTCACGGGCGGCGAGTTAGGAAACTCGCGGTCCCAGCGGGCTATTCTTTGACCGGCGCGCTGATTCGGAAATTCGAGTAGCGGGCGGAGCGGGTGAACATGTGGCGCAGGCCGATGCGGCCCCCGCTGATTTCCGGGAGATCGGGGTTGGGCATGTGGCAATGGAGCGTTTGTTCGGAATTCTCGATGCACAGGAAAAGGCCGCGGGCTTTTTTGACGACGGTGATTTTTAATCAGTCCGACCCGCCTCCGCCACCATGCTCTGCTTTGGCGTTCTTTGCGGCCACTCCATCTGTGTTTGTTGCGGGGAAGTGGGTCACCCTGGCGAATCAATTACCTATCAGACGCCTTCACCCTGCGGGGTCGATGTTTGCCGGGGTTGGGAAACGGATTGGCGGGATCCATGCGCTGGTAGTCGGCGGGGGTCGGGCCACCGCCGAATTGTTCCCAGTAGCGGACGGCGAAGGGATTGAGTTTCGGGCCGACGGCCTTTTCGTTGACCATCAGCGGCAGGCACTCGTCCCACCATTTGTCGAAGGCGGTGCCTAACTCTTTCACCACTTCGGGATGCTTCGCGGCGACGTTGTTCTTCTGGGCGTAGTCATGGGTTAGATCGAACAACTGCCAGTCCGGCCCGCTTCCGCCGTTTTCACTCACCATGGCCCAGCGGGTGTTGCGGATGGCGGCCATCTTGAACTTCGATTGGCCAGGATCGGCATTCTTCGGCCAGCGGCCCAGGTGGGTGACGAGATGGCGGTCGGCCCATTCCGCGGCGGGGTTTTCCAGCAAGGGCACCAGGCTGCGGCCTTCGATCTGTTGCTTCGCTTCGGCGGAGAGAGTGGCTCCGGTGACTTGGGCGAGGGTCGGGAAGAAATCGATGTGCGCGGCGAGCGCTTGGGTTTCCGCGGGTTTCCACGTCCCCGGCCAGCACCAGAACGACGAGGCGCGGGTGCCGCCGAGCCAGGCGCTGCCTTTGGCGCCCTTCATGCCGGCGTTGAAGACGCTTTGGCCGTGCGCGCTGCCGTTGTCGTTGATGAAGATGACGACGGTATCCCGTTCGATGTCCCACTCCCGGAGCCTTGCTAACAGCATTCCGATGTTTTCATCGATGTTGTGGATCATGCCATAGAAATGGGCAAGCGACTTTTGACCGACCTTGCCTTGATAGAGCGCGGCATCTTCGGGTTTGGCGAGGTAAGGGCTGTGGGGGGCGTTGGTCGCGATGTAGGCGAAGAACGGCTTGCCGGCTTCTTTTTGCGACTGCATCCATCCGCTGGCCTGGCGGAAAAACACATCGGTGCAATAGCCCTCGGTTCTCACGAACTTGCCGTTGTGGAGGAGGGTGGGGTTGAAATACTTGTTGCCGGGCGCGTCGCCGCAGGAACCGGGATAAGACTGGCCGATGCCGCCGCCACCGTGGATGAACATTTCGGTGAAGCCGCGCGCGGACGGCAAATACTCCGTTTCATCGCCCAAATGCCACTTGCCGAAGATGCCGGTGGCATAACCCGCGTCGCGCAGCACCTGGGCAAGCGTGGTGGTGCCGGCGGCGAGGCGTTCGCGTTCGAGGATGGTGTGGGTGACCCCATTCTTGAACTCGTGGCGACCGCTGAACAGGGCGCTCCGCGTCGGCGCGCAGGTGGGACTGACGTGAAAATCCTCGAAACGCACGCTCTCCGAACGCAACCGGTCGAGGTGGGGCGTCTTGAGGATGGGATTGCCGTGGGCGGAAATGTCGCCGTAGCCCTGGTCATCGGTGATGATGAAAATCACGTTGGGCCGCTTGCGGGCGGTGTCTGCCGCATAGGAAACAGTTAGTATAGCCAGCAGGAAGGCGGCGGGGAGAAACCGGCGGAGTGGGATCATAGGAAAGAACGCTGTTAGTGGTGGAGTGGTCACTTTGCGAGCCGCGGTGCGGAATGACCTTGCTCGCGGATTTTCTTCAACAGCGCCTGAAGTCCGGTGACGCGCTCCGGGTGCTCGGCGGCGAGGTTGTGCTTTTGGCCGATGTCGGTTTTGAGGTTGTAGAGTTCGGACGGTGTTTGGGTGTCAGGCTCGTAGTTGTGGCGTTTCTCCCATCCGGCGTCGCGCTTGCTTCCGTAGCCATCCTTGCCATCTACCAGCAGCCAGTCACCGTCGCGGATCGCGTAGCGGTCCTTGCTGGTGTTGTGAATGTGGGTGGTTCGCACGGATGCCACTTCCCCCTTGAGCAGGGGCAGCAGGTTGTGGGAATCCTCGGCGGCGTCTGCGGGAAGCTCGTGGCCGAGCGCGGAGGCGATGGTGGCCATGAAATCGATTTGCGAAACCAGCGCATGGTTGACGACGCCGGCCTTGATGACGCCGGGCCACTTGATGATGGTCGGCACGCGGTGGCCGCCTTCGTAGATGTCGCGCTTGAGGCCACGCAGCGGATGGGCGGACCAGTGCCCGGTTTTTTGCTCGCGCTCGTAGGCGTAGTGCTCCGGACCGTTGTCGGCGGAAAAAATAATGACGGTGTTGTCCGCCTTGCCGGAATCGACCAGAGCCTTGAGCAGTTGGCCGATCGAGTGGTCGGTTTCATAAACGAAATCACCGTAAGCACCAGCCTCCGATTTGCCGTCGAACTCATCGTTCGGGATGATAGGCGCATGGGGAGATGGATAGGCGAAGTAGAGGAAGAAGGGTTTGTCGGAATCCTTTTGTGACTTGATGTATTCCACGCCGCGGCGGGTGGTCTCCGGGATGTTCTGATAGGGATCCCAACCGCTGACCATCGGACCGGGCCGGCATTCCCACTGGCCTTCTTTGATGGGCTTCCATTTTCGGGTGTCCATCATGGTGTCCGGGGCCTTGAGCACCTTGTCGTCCTCGATCCAGCAATAGGGCGGGAAATTGATCACCGTGTCGCCGAAGTAATGGTCGAAGCCGTGGGCGAGCGGGCCGTCGGGGATGGACTTCGACCAATCGAAGTCCTCGTGGCTGACGCCGCTTTTATTGGCTCCGGGTTTGCGGATCGCGTCCCAATCCCAGCCGAGATGCCATTTGCCGATGGCGGCGGTGGCGTAGCCCTTGGCCTGCAGCATTTCAGGAAGCGTTAGGCGCTCGGGTTTGAAAACCGATTTGCCGAAGGAATTCACGATGCCGTGGAAGTCGCGCCAGTGATGGCGGCCGGTGAGCATGGCATAACGCGAGGGCGTGCAGATGCCTGACGAACTGTGGGCATCGGTGAAACGCATGCCCTGCGAGGAGAGCAAGTCGAGATTCGGGGTGGGGATTTTGGATTGCGGATTGAAACAGGTGAGATCGCCGTAGCCGAGATCATCGCCGTAGAGGATGAGGATGTTGGGCTTCGAGGTGTCGGCAAGGGCCTGAACCATTGGCAGCAGGCAGGTGGTCAGCAGGGCGAGAGTTCGTTTCATGATTGGGTTTCTTGGGGCTTTCCGGGGTGGGGCGGCACGTTCACGTCGTTCCGGCGGCTCCGGTCCCAACGGGTTACGGCTGCCGGCGATGGTTTTTTCCACCAGCAGCCTGATTTCCGCGCCCATGGTGAGGGCGGAGCCGGAGAATAGAAGCCGCAATTTTCACGGGATTCGCATTCGTGATCCTCGATCCGGGGTTATTTCCTCTTCGGCTTTGTCCGGTCGCGGGGCTTGCCGCTCTTGAGGGATGTTAGACCGTCAT
>JBIPMR010000033.1:0-12644 GCA_044369025.1 Luteolibacter sp. | reverse complement strand
CCATCCGCGCCGATGCCGGCGATGTCGAAGGCGATGCCTTTCTGGCGCAGCGCCTTGATGCGGATGGCGAGGCGTTCGGGATCGGCGTTGCCGAGGTTGGCGGCGCCGTCGGTGAAGAGCACGATGTGGTTTTGTTCGCCCGGAGCTTGATGGCGGGCGGCCATTTCCTCGCCGAGCTTGAGCGCTTCTTCCAGATTGGTGCCGCCTTCACTGGCGGTCTGGTTGACCAGATCGGGGAGCTTGGCGGATTGATCGCCGGTTAGATTATCAGCCAACAGGCGCGGGCTGCGGGAGAAACCGACGACGTTGATGTGATCAACCGGAGTGAGCAGGCCGCCGAGTTGTTTCAGGGCGTTGGTCATCGCCGCGCGGCGGTCCTCGCGGACCATCGAGCCGGATTGATCCACCAACAGCGTGAGCCTGAGCGGTTGGGATGCGCCGCGACCGGCGGCAGCGGTTTTGAGCGAAACCCGGACCAGGTTGCGACCGGGAATGATCGGGTGGCCGGATTGTTCGACGAAGGCGGTGACCGGCTCGTCGGCCGCGGGAGAGGAATCGCCGTAGTCAACCGCGTTGTAAAATTGCTCGGTCTTGATCGAGGCGGGATCCGGACGTTCGCCTTTTTCCAACGCGGCCTTGGCGATCTGGAATGAGGCGTCGCTGATGTTGAGAGAGAAAGTGGAATAAGGTTCGGCGGCGGCGGTGATTTCCTCCATGGATTCGAGCGGGCTGCGGAGATCCTTGGCGCGGAAGAGATAGCTGGAGGATTTTCCCGCGTGGATTTCTATCCCATCTCGATTTTTCGCCAACTGGCTTTCGCTTTCCAAGGCGGGCTCCATGCCGATTGGTGGCTCGGCAGGTGCTAGCGTCATGGCGTATCGATCCTGTTTTGCGAAGCTTTGGGATTCTCCCTCCATCACTTCTTGTAAGGGGTTTTGAGCGCCTCCGGCCAGAATCTGCAGATCCAATTCAACCTGCCCGGTTGATGGCAGAGCGTCACTTCCAGCAGCAGATTGGCGGCTGAGTGATGGCATTTTTTCCAAGCGTGGAGCGCTTTCGTCTGTGGGGACCGTGCTTTGTAAATAGGCCACTGCGGGAGCCGGGATCGGGGTTGCAGGGACAGAAAGCTCCCGTCCGAGATCGGCGTTCTGCATGGACTCATCGCTGAGTGCGAAGCTGGAACGCGCCTTGATCTTTTGCTCAGGAACCCCGGAGCTCCAACCGGCGGCTCTTCCGGCGGCGTCGGATTCGTTCATCGCGGTGGCGGCCTGCGCTTCCGCCGCGCGGGTGGGATTGTTGAGGATCGCGTCGATGTTGTTGCGGTTGATCGCCTGGTCGCCGCTGCGGAGGCCGTTAGTGACTTCGTTGGATGCGAGTGAACCGGCGGCGGCGTTTCTAGCAGGAGCTGCTGGCGGAGGAGGAACCGCACTCTCCCGCATCCGTGAAGAGGAATCCTGATCGACGATTGCCATGTCTGACGATGAGTCAGTGCGCCCGCCGGAAAGACCGATTTGCTTGAGCTTCATCGCTTGGAGCAACTGCTGGTCGCTTTCGAAATCGCGCTTGGCATCGGCGTAGTCTTGGGCATCGAGGCCGCGGCGGATGGATTCTTCGCGTTTGTCTGATGCGAGTTGGTCTTCGTTGACTCCAGAAGAGCCATAGAAGGAATCCTCGCCTTTGTAGATGATGCCTTTGGTTCTGACGATGGTTGAGAGGACCTTGCGGCGCTCCTCGACTTTGTCTTCTTGCTCTCGGATGGCTTGGTTGAGGGCGGTCAGGTCGGAGGTGGTGGGGGATGATTGCGGTTTTTGGGATTCTGCGGTTTTCATAGGACTTATGGGATCTATAGGACCTATGAATTTGGCGATCACGACTGAGACGACCAAGCACGCGGCGATGGCCCAGAGGGCGCGGCGGCCGCGGCGGCGGATCCGGACTTCGGGGTCCGCTGCGGGAACGGAGGCCTGCTCCACGCCGAAGAGTTCATCGAGCGGCGTGCGTTTTTCGGGTGGGAGTTTCCACGCTTCATCGGGGCCGGAGGTGGCGGCTTCGGCGAGCAGGCCGTGGAGGGCGAGGAGGCGACGGCGGAAGATTTCGAGTTCCGGACGCTCATCGCACAAACGCCCGAGCTCGGCGGCTTCGAAGGCGGAGGCCTCACCCAGCACCCAGGCGACAATGCGGGCCTCAAGCGGTCCGTCGCCGATGGTGTCAAATGGAGTGGAGTCGTTCATGGGAGATGGTGTTTCTTCTCTTTTCTTGTGTCTTGCGTCTTGAAGTCTTGTCTCTATCAGCCCCCGGCTGATTCAATGCCGAGGCGGCGGAGGGAACCGGCGAGGTTTTTGAGGGCGTGGTGGAGTTTGTAACCGACGTTGCCGACGCTGAGTCCGGTGCGCTGGCTGATTTGATCGTATTTGAGGCCTTCGTGGTATTTGAGGGTGATGATGGCGCGATCGTCTTCGTGGAGTTCGGCGACTAACAATTGGAGGGTGCCGATGGCTTCTTGTTTGCCGAGGACTTGTTCGGGGTCGGGCGACGGGCTTTCCCATTCGCGGCCGGTTTCGAGGGTGGTTTCGCGTTGGTGGTCGCGGAGATGGTTGAGGGCGAGATTGCGGATGGAGCGGAACAGCCAGGCGCGCGGGTTGGTGACGTCGTCCCAGTGTTCGTGGAGTCTGAGGAAGGCTTCCTGGACGAGGTCCTCGGCGGTTTCGCGCTGGCCGACGAGGCCGTGGGCGTAGCGCAGGAGTGGCGACTCCTCCGCGTCGAAAACCTGCCGGAGTGTGGGTTTTTCCTCCATCGGTTTTCGGAACGGGATCACGGGCGTTCGTTTGGCGTCAGCCGGGGAACGGACAGTGGCGGTTTGAGTTTCCATGAAGCGATGGGGGCTTGATCATGCTTTCCATGAATGAAGACACGGATGGCGGAGGAAACTTAGAAAATAATTTCGAGGGCCGTTTGGCTTGTCAGGGAATCGGCGGGCGGACAGCTTGGCGGCCGATGAAACGGGTGATCATTCATACGGACGGCGGCTGCAAGGGAAACCCCGGGCCGGGCGGCTTCGGCGCGGTGATGGTGTGCGGGGCGCATCGCAAGGAAATCTCGGCGGGCTACCGGCTGACGACCAACAACCGGATGGAACTGCGGGCGGCGATCGCGGCGCTGCAGGCGTTGAGCGAGCCGTGCGAGGTGGAGTTGCACTCGGACTCGAAGTATCTGATCGATGCGATTTCCAAAAAATGGATCGATGCCTGGAAAAAGCGCGGCTGGCAGACGGCGGACAAGAAGCCGGTGAAAAACCAGGATCTGTGGCTGCTTTTGTTAGCCGCGACGGCGGGCCACAAGATCGCCTGGTGCTGGGTGAAGGGCCATGCGGGGCATGTGGAGAACGAGCGCTGCGACGAGCTGGGGAACATCGCGGTGGTGGGGCGGAATCTGCTGGAGGACGTGGGGTTCGAGGCGTCGAGAAGTTAACGATGGCGGAAAAGCGGTCATCGCGGCTGGGCAGGCGGCTGGGGGTGTTCGGGGATTTGCCGACGCGATTTCTGCTGGATCATGCGCTGCGGACGATTCCGTGGTTTTTGGAGCCGGTGTTGATCGGTGGCTGGACGCTGGTGTTTTTCGCGATCGCCAAAAGCCAGCGGCGGGCGGTGGCGGGGAACCTGCGGGCGCTGCATCCGGCGTGGGGCGCGTGGCGCGCGCGGCTGGGGGCGTGGCAGGTTTTCTGGAATTTCGCGGTGACTTTTGCGGATGCGATGCGCTGCCAGTCCGGGACGGGGGAAGTGGATTGGGCGGTGGACGGGTTGGCGGCGATGGAAGATTTGTCCAACCGCAAGGAGGGCTGCATCGTTCTCACGGCGCACATGGGAAACTATGATTTGGCGGCGCCGATGTTCGCTTCAAAATTCAAGCGCACGCTTTACACGGTTAGAGCGGAGGAGCGCGAGCCGGAGACGCAGAAGATCCGGGAGGAGGAAATCCGGAAAAAAGAGACGCAGTATCCGAATTTCCGCACGCTCTACAATCGCGAGGGAAGTTTGTTAGGCGTCGAGCTGGCACGGTTGTTAGACGAGGGCAACATCGTGGCGGTGCAGGGCGACCGGGTGATCTTCGATGTCTCGCCGATGGAGGTGGAGGTGGAACCGGGCTTGCGGATGCGGTTGCCGAAGGGTCCGTTGTTTCTCGCGAGGGCGACGAATTCGCCGACGTATCCGCTGTTCATCGTGCGCGATGGTTGGCGGCGCTACCGGGTGATCGTGCGGCCGGAAATCGAACTTCCGGCGCGGCGGCGCGGGGAGGAAGACACCGCTGACCAGGTTTGGGCGGCAACGATTTTGCAGGTGGTGAAGCGGCATTGGCGGCAGTGGTATGTGTTCGAACCGGTGCTGACGCGGGTCGCAGGCGGGCGCGAAAGTTGACTTGGGTGAATGATCGCTTTCCTCGAAGGCGAAATTCGACTAGTGAGTTGAATCATGAAATTCAAGGTTGCGGGTCTGTTTTTTGCGTTGCTGGGTCTTTCCAGCACGCTCGCCGTGGCGCAAAAGCCGGTGCCGCCTCTCTCGGCTCCGAAGCTTCCGCTGAGCGTTGTTTTCCAAGGCGAGTCGAAATTTTATGCGATCATCGCCAAGGCGGAACGTGAAAACTGGCGCAGCCTGCCGCTCAGCGAGCGCACGGTGCGGGTGGCGCGGGAAATGGTCGGGGTGCCTTACGTGAATTACTCGCTGGAGGTGGATGACCGGATCGAATCGCCGGTGGTGAATCTGAAGGGCATGGATTGCTGGACCTACTATGAAAACGCCCTGGGGCTCGCCCGGATGCTGCGTTACAAGCCGGGTCCATACAAGCCGCAGGACCTGCTGCACATGGTGGAAATCGAGCGCTACCGGGACGGGATTTGCACCGGAAACTATCTGAGCCGGATGCATCACTTGGAAGAGGTTTTCTACGACAACCAACGCCGCGGCTACGCCACCAACATCACCTCGCGGATCCCCGGAGCTGTGAAACTGCAACGCGAAATCCGCGAAATGACGTTGCAGTGGAAGAGCTACCGCTATCTGCGCTCGAATCCCGCCCTGATCGGGCCGATGGGAAAAATCGAAGCCCGGGTTTCCAAACTGCCGGTCTATCATGTGCCGAAATCCAAGGTGCGCGACGCCGAGAAATACCTCCAGAACGGCGACATTTGCGCGATTACCACCCACTATTCCTTCGGCTACACCTCGCACGTCGGGCTGATTGTCCGACTCAAGGACCGGGCGTATTTCATGCACGCCACCTCGGATCGCGACAAGGGGCGGATGACGGTGATCGACCGTCCGATTTCCGACTACGTGAACGGCGGATCGAAGCATGCGGGCATCATCGTTTGCCGGCCGAATGATTTGCCGCCCTCGCCGCTTTGGCAGAGCAGCCTGGTGAAGCAGTGAGCCGTGGGCGCGATCAACCTTGAATCCGCGCCGCGACCTGCGGATGCTGCCTACATGCCAGCCCGCGATGCCGCTTTGTTCCTTGCCCGCCGCTTGATCGCCGCAGGGCATCAGGCGGTTTTCGCCGGTGGCTGCGTGCGGGACAAACTGCTGGGCCACGACCCGAAAGACTACGACATCGCGACTTCGGCGACGCCCGCGGAAGTGATGAAATTGTTCCCGAAGTCCAACGAAGTGGGCGCGCACTTCGGTGTGGTGATCGCGAAGCATGATGGCGAGCATGTCGAGATCGCGACGTTCCGGACGGATGGCAGCTACAAGGATGGCCGGCGGCCGGAAACCGTGGCGTTTTCCACGCCGGAGGAAGATGCGCAGCGGCGGGATTTCACGATCAACGGGCTGTTCGAGCATCCGGAAACCGGCGAGGTGATCGACTTCGTGGGTGGGCGGGCGGACCTCGATGCGCGGATCGTCCGGGCGATCGGCGACCCGGCAGCGCGGTTCACCGAAGACTCGCTGCGGCTGCTGCGGGCGGTGCGGTTTTCGACCACGCTTGGCTTTGAGATCGAGCCACTAACCCTGGCGGCGATGGGTGAATGCGCATGGCTGCTAGACCGGGTTTCCCCCGAGCGGATCCGCGACGAGTTTTCCAAAATCCTGAAATCCCCGCGCCGGCGGCAGGGGCTGGAGATGTTGGTGGACACCGGCTTGATCGCTCATTTCATGCCCGAGGTTTTGAAATTGATCGGCTGCGAGCAACCGCCGGAATGGCATCCTGAAGGCGATGTTTACACCCACACCCGGATCATGCTGGAAATGCTGGAACCGGATGCACCGTTAGAACTTTGCCTGGCGGTGCTGCTGCACGACATCGCCAAGCCGCCCTGCCAGACTTTTGATGACGAGGCCGGCCGGATCCGCTTCAACGGCCACGACGCGATGGGCGCGGAAATGGCGGAAGCGATCCTGCGGCGGCTGCGATATTCCAACGACACCATCGCCGCCGTGGTGCCGATGGTCGCCCGCCACATGCAGTTCATGAACGTGCAACAAATGCGCACCGCGAAGTTGAAACGTTTCATGGCCGAGCCGAATTTCGAACTCGAAATGGAACTCCACCGCGTCGATTGCGGCTCCTCCAATGGTTTCACCGACAATTACGAATTCCTCGAAAAAAAGGCCGAGGAGTTCGCCGCCGAACCGCTGATTCCCCCGCCATTGGTCACCGGGCGGGATCTCATCCAGCTCGGGCTGAGGCCCGGGCCGCGCTTCAAGGAGATTCTCGAAGCCATTCAAACCGAACAGCTCGAAGGACGAATCCTTGATCGCCCGGGCGCCATGGACTATCTCCACATGCTCGCCGCCGAAACTTCCGCGTGATTTGCCCAGTATCCGCTAAATCCTGCGGCGCGGATCCCCTGCCCCACTCCCAAAATTTCCTCCATGAACTCCACCATCCCTGTCGAACACAACGAAGCGGTCAACGCCAGCATCCTGGCCATCTCCGAAGACCTCATCGCCGGATTCCAGCGCCATCCGTTTCATGGGATCGCCGAAAAATCCGGAGTCCCGCTCGCAACCGTCATCGAGCGCATCCGGGCGATGGTCGAGGCCGGCGTCGTCCGCCGCGTCCGCCAAACCCTGCTTTCCACCAAGCTCGCCCACGGCGCGTTGGTCGCTTGGAAGGTGCCTGAGGAAAAACTCAACGCCGCATTTGATTTCATGTCGAAGGACGATCCGTTCTCCGGCCACGTCGTGATCCGCTCCACCGACACCGAGGTTTCCGGCTCCGGTTACCGCCTCTGGACCACGCTCAAAGTGCCGGTCGGCGAGTCGCTCGACGAGCACGCCACCGTCCTGCTCCGTCTCACCGGCGCGACCGAATATCTGCTGATGCCGGCCAACGGCGTGTTCGCCCTCGGCGTCGGCCACACCCGCCGCAAAGCCCTCGAACCCGGCGACAAATCCGACGCGCCTGCGGAAATGATGACCACCGTGCCCGTCGAACTCACCCAGGAGGAATGGGAAGTCCTGCTCGCATTGAAAGAAGAACTAACACCCGACGAAATCTGTGAGGACCCGTGGGTGAAACGCGCGGAAATCGCCGGCGTCTCGCTGGAGCGCTTCTGTGAGGTCGCCGAAACCCTCAACAGCAAAAAAGTCATCGGCCGCTTTTCCACCTTTCTCGAACACGTCAAACCCTCCGCCACCGGCGAGCGCGTCACCCGTTTCAACGGGTTGTTCCACTGGGCGGTGCCGAAAGGCCGCGAAATCGAAGCCGGCGCGGAAGTCGGCCGCCACTTCTGCATGACCCATTGTTACTGGCGCGAAGGCGGCCCGCAGTTCGGCGACGTCAACGTCATGGGCGTGGTCCACGGCACCGAAAAACCCCGCGTGCTCGAACACAAGGCGGCCATCGACAAGCACCTCGAATCCGTCGGCATTCCCGTCTCCTACACCAACGTCTTCTGGGGCGGCCGCTCCGAGATTAAACCTTCGGAAATCTCGCCGAAGATCTATGCCGAGTGGCATGCGCAACACGCTTGTTAGTTCAACTCCGGAAAAATACGGCCTCCACCAAATGGAGGCTGTATGGGATGCTCTCCCGGATTCCAATTCCAACGATTAGCGGCTGGTCGCGGCGACTTCACCCATCGGGGTGACATGTTCATCCTTGGTGATGATCTTGATGTTCCTGGCGTTGAACGACAGGTCCGCTCCCACGACGGCCGAGCGGATATCCTGAGTGATCTGCACGTCCTTCTCACTGTTGCCTTGATCGGTGGGGATCATGACTTCCTTGTTCCCGGGCTTCTCGTTTTGTGCGGAGTTGTCCGCGGCGGTGACATCACCACCGATCGAATCGCGATAAGAACGCAAAGCCTCGGTGTGGGTCGCATCATCATCGTCGGGCCAGGCATCCGTTTTGAACTGGGGAGCTTTACCCAGCTGCTCTTTGGTCAGCTCAGGGGAATCAGCGAGATGAAGAAACTTTTGTGAATGGATTTCTTGATATTGAGGGGTTCGCGTCCGCGTTGCGGGTTTCACGCCTCTCGCAATCCACGTGCCGAGTGTGCCAGGTAGCCGTTTTCTAGGGCATTTCAACGATTCCGGCGTCTTCGCGATTTGCACGCCATCACGAGGGATTGCAACATGCGACCCATTCCGCCGGGCATGTTGCAGAATACCGACCCGGTCTTTTGTGGGTGAAAAGACGCGCCCGGAGGAAGCCGGCTGACCGGATGTTAGACCTGATGGATCTGATATTCCGCGCCGATTTCTGTTGGAAATCCGAGCACGCCGTCCTTGGATGAAGCGACGACCCCGCCCGCCGCGGTGCGCGCTTCAAGGACGATCGGCGTGCGGATGCGGCAGGGCATGCCACTTTTGGAACGGATGGCGGCCTGATCGAGTTTTCCGCCGGACCATCTCAAATCCACCTCGAAACCACCGCGCGCGCGCAGGCCCACGATCCGTCCCGCGGGCCAGCGGGTGGAGGGGAGGCAGGGCAGGAACTGGATTTCACCACCCTGCGATTGCAGCAGCATTTCGATGATGGCGGCGGAGAAGCCATGGCTGGCATCGACCTGCGGGACTTTCAAACACTGGGAGAAAAGATTCGGGCAGGTGTAATTCGCCATCGCGAAATCAAAGTTGGCCATCGCCTTGTCGGCATGGCCGAGGCGGGCCCAGCAGGCGGCCTTCCAGGCGGACGACCAACCATTGCCTGTTAGCCCGCGCTGATCGAGGACGACGGCGGCAGCGTTGGCCAGCGCGGGGGTAGCGCGTGGTGAGATCTGGCAGCCCGGATAGAGTCCGTAGAGATGGGAGATATGCCGGTGGCGGGTTTCGCTTTGCGGCCAATCATCGAGCCATTCCTGAAGATCGCCGGCGCTGCCGATTTTCATCGGGGAAAGCCACTCGCGCGCTTCGGCGGCTTGCTGGCGCAGGGCTTCATCGACACCGAGCACGGTGGACGCCTCGATGAATTGGTCGAAGACATCGGCGACGATTTGCTGGTCCATCGTGGCCCCGGCGCAGAGCGTGGTTCCGGGCGACATCCAACTCGCGAGGTCATCATAGAACGGCGTATTGTCCGGACGGCCGGGGGAGTTTTCCGGCGAGGTCGAGGGATTGGTGACGAGTTTCCCGGACTTGGGATCGGCCACGAGGTAGTCGAGGAAAAACTCGGCGCTGCCTTTCAACATCGGATAGTGGCTGGCGAGTTTGGCGCGGTCCGGGGCGAACAGTTGATGTTCCCAAAGATGAGTGACCAGCCACGCTCCGCCGACGGTGAATGCTCCCCAGTTAGGGCCGTCCATGGGCGCCGCGGCGCGCCAGAGGTCGGTGTTCTGATGGGCGACCCAGCCTTTGCAGCCGTAGGTCAGCTCGGCGAGTTTTGCGCCGTTTTCCGCGAGTTCGCCGACCATGCGGAACAACGGCTCGGCGCACTCCGCCAGATTTCCGGCCTCGGCGGGCCAGTAGTTCATCTGGGTGTTGATGTTGATCGTGTATTTCGCATCCCACTTGGGATTCATTTCATCGTTCCAAATCCCCTGCAGGTTCGCGGGCTGGGTGCCGGGGCGCGATGAGGTGATGAGCAGGTAACGGCCGAATTGCAGGACCAGCGCGGCCAGCGCCGGATCTTCCGGCCGCGACAGGCGCTCGTCGGTCGGCAAGGACGACGCCGGCCCCTCGCCGAGGTCGACACTCACGCGGCGGAACAGACGCCGGTGCTCGTTCAGATGCTCGTTGAGAATCGTTTCGTAAGGACGTGTTGCTAGTTTGCCGAGCACGTCTTCGACGCGTTGGTGCGGATCGGCGCCGAGAGATTTGTAGTTCTCGAAATTGGTCGCGGCTGCCAGATAGAGGGTGGCGTGATTGGCTCCGGTGACGATCAAGTGGTCGTCCGTGACTTTGAGCACACCGCCATCGGCCCGCGCCATGAGTTGTGCCTCGTAGCGGAGTTTTCCTTCGATGCCGAGGTAGTCGGCGGACTTGCCGCGGAGGAACAGCCGGTCATCGCCGAGGCCGTCCATGGTGAAAACATCGTTGGCGTAATTCGAGTGGCTGGTGTTGCGGATGCCGCGGAGTTGGGCGTCGAATGAAACCGCGCCCGGCTTGTCGGCGGTCAGCCTAACAATGATCACCTGGTCGATGGGTGAAACGAAAACCTCCCGCGTGTGGGTGACGCCGTCGCGGGTGAAACGGGTGGTGGCGATGGCGGTGGCGAGATCGAGCTGGCGGTGATAGGTTTTCACCGCGCCTTCGCCGAAATTGAGGATCAGGTCGCCGAACGACTGGTATTTCTGTTGTTCGATCGGTTTTCCCATCAAGTGGCGGCCGAAAAGCTTGTGGGCCTTGCGGAAATCGCCGGCGAAGATCAGCTGTTGGATTTCTGCGAGGTGTTCGGCACCGCCCGCGATCACCGGATCGTAAGGGCCGCCGGACCAGCGGGTTTCCTCGTTGAACTGGATGCGCTCCTCGCCCGGGCGGCCGAAAACCATCGCCCCGAGGCGGCCGTTGCCCACCGGCAGGGCGTCGATCCATTGTTCCGCCGGGTGTTGATACCACATCACGGTCGAGGCCTGGCCGGGCGCGAACTGGGGGTTTCGGGACGTCGTCATCAAGGAATTTCCGCCGTTTTTCCGGACCGAAGCCAGCCAGGATTTCACGATGCCCGGCCAATCGCAGGAAAATGTGGGAAATCTCGACCCGCCATTGATTCCGGCCACGTCCCTTGCATAATGCGCCGCAGCCCACGAATGCTCACTCTCCTCAAAATCCGCAATCTCGCCCTCGTCGATGAACTCGCCTGGGAACTCGGCCCCGGCCTGATCGGCGTCACCGGTGAAACCGGGGCCGGCAAATCCGTGATCGTCGGCGCGCTCAAACTGGTGCTCGGCGAACGCGCCGAAAAATCGCTGATCCGCACCGGCGAGGACTCTTGTTCGGTGGAGGCGGTTTTCGAACTCAAGGATCCCGCCGAAATCAATGCCATCCTCGAAGATGGCGGACTCGATCCCTGCGATGACACCCAGCTCATCATCCGCCGCGTGGTCGGCCAAACGGCGAACCGGCAATTTATCAACGACTCGCCGGTCACGCTCACTTTGTTGAAACGGTTGGGCGAGCATCTCGTCGATCTCCACGGCCCGCACGACCACCAGTCGCTGCTCTCCATCGAACGCCAGCTTTCCATGTTAGACGCCTACGCGGGGGCGGAAAACGCGGTTTCCCATTATCGCGAGTGCTACCGCGCGTGGCGGACGAAATCCGCGGAGCTGGAGGAAATCCGCCACGCGGAGAATGCCAGCGAGCAGGAGCTGGATCTGTTGCGCTATCAGCTTCAGGAAATCGACGGCGCGAACCTCAAGCCGGAGGACGAACAGGACTTGGAAGACCGTTGGCGGCGCGCGTCCAACGCGAGCCGGCTGGTGGAGGCTGCCGCCGCCGCGACCGCCGCACTGAGTGGCGAGGATGGGATTCTGGAGCGCCTCACCGAAGTCCAGCGGCTCGTCCGGGATCTGGAGAAACTCGATCCATCGATCCGCGAGCGCACGGCCTCGCTGGAAACCGCCTGCCTCGAACTCCAGGATCTGGAAGGCAACCTAACGGACTACGCCGACGAGCTCGACATCAACCCGGCCGAAGCGGCGACACTCGAAGAGCGCGTCAATCTGTTGGAATCCCTCAAGCGTAAATACGGCCCATCGCTCACCGACGTGCTCGCCCGCCGCGATGCTGCGGCGGCGCGACTGGACACCATCGAAAACCGCGGCGAAAAACTCGAAACGCTGGAGCGCGAGCTCGCCGCGTGCCGCACCGCGCTGGATGCCGGCGGCAAATCCTTGGCAACGCTGCGCCGCAAGGCCGCGCCGAAGCTGGCGAAGGAAATTTCCGGGCAACTCAAGGATCTCGGTTTCAAACAATCGTCCTTCGAAGCGCCGCTCAAAACGTTGGCGGAACCTAGCCCGCAGGGGTTCGAGTCCATCGAATTCCAGTTCGGCCCCAATCCCGGCGAGCCGCTTTTGCCGCTGCGGCAGATCGCTTCTTCCGGCGAAATCAGCCGGGTGATGCTGGCGGTTAAATCCGCTCTCGCCGACCAGGACGCGACGCCGCTGATGGTTTTCGACGAGATCGACGCCAACGTCGGCGGCGAAGTTGCCAAGGCGGTGGGCCGCAAGATGGCGGCGCTCGGCACGCGCCACCAGGTGGTGG
>JBIPMR010000032.1:0-12699 GCA_044369025.1 Luteolibacter sp. | reverse complement strand
GGCAGCAGATCGAGGCTGGAAACGGGGGCTTCGTGGCGTTTTCCCGCAGGGATTTTCCCCGGCCATGACCAGATCATGGGAACCCTGATACCGCCTTCCAACAGCGTGCCCTTGGCTCCTGATAGATCGGCGTTCCAACTGGCGTTGTTGGTGGCGCCGCCGTTGTCGGAGAAGAAGACGATCAGGGTGTTGGAGTCCTTGCCTTCCTGTTTGAGCCAGTCCAGCAAGCGCCCGACGCCCCGATCCATGGCGTGCATCATCGCGGCGTAGGTGCGGCGGTTTTCGTCCTCGAGGTGGGAGTAGAGTTCCAGGTCCTCTTCGGTCGCCTCCATCGGGGTGTGCGGGGCATTGTAGGAGAGGAACAGGAAGAAGGGTTTGTCATTTTCCCCACTCATCCAGCGGATGGATTCGTCGGTGAAGAAGTCGGTGAGATAGGTGTTGGAGAATGCTGTTACCGGCTGGCCGTTGCGTTCGATTCTATTTTTTCCCGTCTCCGGGAAATAAGGATGGCCGCCGCCGAGCATGCCGCAAAACTCGTCGAAGCCGCGTTGATTCGGGTGGAAGATGCCGCCATCGCCCAGGTGCCATTTGCCGATCAAGCCGGTCCGGTAGCCGGCGGCTTTCAAGTGGTCGGCGAGGGTGTGTTCACCCACGGGCAGTCCGAGGCAGTCCGGGCGGGTCGGGTATTCCTCGGGATCGCCATTCAAATTCCCCTCGTAGCCGAAGCGCCGTGGGTCGCGACCGGTGATCAGTCCGGCGCGGGAGGGCGAACAAACCGGGCTGGCGACGTAGCCCTGGCTGCAAAAGGTGCCGCCAGCCGCCAGGCGGTCGATGTGAGGGGTTTTGATGGTGGTGCTGCCGGTGCAACCGAGATCGCCGTAGCCCATGTCGTCGGCGAGGATGAGGATGATGTTGGGTTTTTCTCGGGTGGCGGCGAGGAGGCCGCAGCATGATATCAGGGAGATTAAAATGAATTGGGTTTTCATGATTTTCCGGGCGGGCCTCTAAGGGACGGCGGGCTCGAGGGTGTAGCTGTCTTTGCCGTCTTTCATGAGCCAACCATGCTCGGCGAGTTGGGCGCGGAGGGCATCGGACTCGGCCCAGTTTTTGGCGAGGCGGGCTTGCCAGCGGGTGGCGGCGAGGGCCTGGATGGCGGTGGGGATTTCGAGGGAATCGAGGTCGGCGGCTTCGGGCAGGGTGAGGCCGAGGGCGCGGAGGACGCGGTTCAGGCCGGCGAGTGCGGCGGAGGCCTCGGTGCCGGCGAGTTGGGACGCTTCGCGCAGGCCGGTGAAGATGCCACCCAGTGCGCCGGGGGTATTGAGATCGTGGTTGAGGCTGTCCCACGCGGACTGGAAGGGGCCGAACCCGGCGGAGGTGAGGCGGGCATCGGGGTCGGATTTCGCGGCGAGTTGGCGGGCGCCTTTGGCGAGTTTCGCGAGGGCCTCGCGGGCACCGCTGAGCGAATCGAGGGTGAAATTGAGCGGCTTGCGGTAATGCGCGCCGATCAGGACGTAGCGCACTTCCATCGGCGTGAAGCCTTTGGCGGCGAGATCCTCGATGGTGTAAAGATTGCCGAGGGATTTGGACATTTTTCCGCCATCGACGAGCAGGTGGGTGATGTGGAACCAGTGGGCGGCGAAGTGGCCGCCGCAGGCGCATTGGCTTTGGGCGATTTCGTTTTCGTGGTGGGGGAAAACCAGATCGACGCCGCCGGAGTGGAGATCGAAGGAATCCCCGAGGTATTCCTGGATCATGGCGGAGCATTCGAGGTGCCAACCGGGGCGGCCTTCCCCCCATGGCGAGGGCCAGAAATTCTCACCGTCGTCCGGGCGGCGGGCTTTCCAGAGCACGAAGTCGGAGAGGCTGTCTTTGTCGTATTCGTCGGAGCTGGCGCGGGTGTTTTGGGTTTTCCCGAGGTCGAGTTCGCGTTGGTCAAGCTGCGAGAGGCGGCCGTATTCCGGGAAGGAGGAGATTTTGAAATAGACCGAGCCATCGTCGGAGGCATAGGCGTTGCCTTTTTCGATGAGCGTCTGGATCATGGCGATTTGCTGCGGGATGTGCTCGACGGCACCCGGCTCGATGTGGGGCGGGAGGAGGCCGAGCTTTTCGCAGTCGGCGTGGAATTTCGCGGTCCAGGCGGCGGTGAATTCGGTGAGGGATTTCCCGGCTTTTTGGGAATCGCGGATGGTTTTATCGTCGACGTCGGTGATGTTGCGGACGTGGAGCGTGCGGGTGCCGCCGGTTTCAAGGCTGCGACGAAGCACGTCCTGGAGCACGAAGGTGCGGAAATTCCCGATATGCGCCGGGCCATAAACGGTGGGGCCGCAGCAGTAGAAACGGAAGCTGCTGCCGTCGATGGGTCGGAGCTCTCGCTCGGTTCGGGAAAGCGTGTCAAAAAGCCGCATGGCGGGGTGTAAGCAGCGGAGCGCCGGGAGCCAAGAGCAAAGATGGCGGCTCCGGCTGAAGCGCTACGACCGTTGCCGCCGCAGCACCAAGGCGAGGCTGGCAAGTGCCAGCAGGGAGCCGATTCCAGGTTCGGGCGCGGCTTGGTGGCCGGTCTCGATGTAAATCCACTTCGCCACGCGACCTTTTTCAATCACTTCGACGGGCACCCGGACCGCTTCGGGGGCGTGGGCCGGTTGGCGCCTGGGCTCGAGCGCCGCCTGTTGGATCGCCACCGGATCCGGCTTTTCCGCTCGACGCAGCGTCCATGCCGCGAGGGCTGGCAATGCGAGCAGCATGCCACCGAGCAAAAACCTGATTTTGAAGATCCCCAACACGGCGGAGGAACAGGTTGTTAATTTATAAAAACAATCAAGAAACATGAAGTATTTTAATGATTTTCGAGGGTTGGGTTCTGGAGAGATCCGGGATATCTTCGGCGGGACGATGGAACGAATTGAGGAGAATCGAGTGAAACAAGTGGTGATCGGGGCGAGCGTCCTGATCGCGATCGGGGTGGTGGTGCCGGGGGCCTTGGTGGGCTGGCGTTTTATCCCCGGCGTTATCGGCGAGTGGATTGGCATGATCACCGGAATTCTAACGACGCCGTTTTTCATGGAGACGACCTTCGTGATTCTCGGCTTGGTAATCGTGGTTACCTTGAATCACTGGCGGCGGATCAAGGACGGAGATGAATTTGTTTACTTGGAACAGGTCGATGGTCCGGAAACGCCGAAGGACCTGCCGGACCAGGCGACTTGGGCGGTTTTCCTGGAGAAGCCATTGGATGCGGCAGCACCCTCATTGCTGGAGCAGGCCGAAGGTGCCTTCGCGATCGGCGACTATGAAGCGACGGCCGAATGGATCGGAGCCATGGAACCGGCAGAACTGAAACAGCAGGATACGCTAAGCCTGCGCCTGCAACTGGCACAAGCGACGGGACACGAAGATCGGGTCAAAGTCCTCGAAGATGAGATTCGCAGGGCGAAGACTTCGCAGGGCTGATCATTTGAACATTACGTGATAATTAGCTTCAGGGCATTTTGGATCCCAAATTAAGTTTTGACAGTGAAGCGAGACCTGCTGCCGATGAATTCCGTCAACTTTTTGAAAATGGCCCACGGCGATATCGTCGGGCTCAAGCAGCTTGCGTTCGACTATTTCAACGACACCCGCCGTCAGATGACTGGCTGGATGGCCTTGATGGAGTCTGGAAATTTCCAACAACTGCGGGATGATTTGCATCGTTGCAAGGGCGGGGCGTCGCTTTTCGGGCTGGAGCGGATCGTGGCGATGATCGGGTCCTGCGAGAGCGCGGCGTGGTTGGAGCAACGGGGATTCGACCTGGCGTCCTTCGAAAGCGAACTCACGGCGGCCGAGCAGGCCGTGGTGGCGATGAAGGATTGAGCACAAGCATGGCCGGAAAAATTCAATCCCCGGAAAAAGAGCTGCGTTTCACCCGCTCCGGGCAGGCGGCGGTGTTCTGGGTGATGGCGGCGGTGCTTGCGGCGGGTGCCATCACGCTGCTGGCGACCTCGATTTACCGGGATGTCAATCCGAGATTGCCGCACCCGGCCTGGGCGATTCTGCCGCTGGCGCTGGCAGCCGGGCTGGCGCGCTTCGCGATGAGAATGACGCGGCACGCTTATCTGATTCTGACGCCCCTGGGCATTGAGATTTTCCCGTTTTTCCGACCGGCGGAGGGAATGCGGTTGGTGATTTGGCAGGAAATCGCGGCGGCGGAAGTGAATGCGAAAACCACCCGACTGACGCTGCACCACAACGCCGAGAAATCGTCCGGGATCCACCTCTCGCTCACGCCCATCCGGGCCGACCGAAGGAGCTTGCTTGCCAAAGCCGTCATCGGACGGGTATCTCCGGGGCCGCGCTGAGGAGGACTCATCCCCCGCCCTGCCGCTTGAGTTCCCGAAACACTCGCCATGCGCCCCCACACCCGTCAGATTTTATCCGTTGAAGAAACTTTCGGCCAAAACGGCTGGCACTGCGAATTGGTCGAAGGGCGCGACGTGCTGCGTGCGGGTTTCGATGCGCACCACACCCGGGTGGACATGATCGCGCAGGCCTATCCGCAGCTGAACGCCTTGAGCATCGTTTCCGAATCGAGGATGGCCTTGGACGAAGAGCATCTGCCGGTGGTGCTCGAACTGCTCGCCCGGGCGAACAAACAACTCACGCTGGGCGGTTTCGAATATGATCTCGACCGCGAGTATCTGGTCTTCCGGATCACCAACTTGTTCGAGCGCGAGAAATTCGATTCGGACATCATTTCCTCGATGGTCCATTGCGCGATCGCCGAATTGGACCGGCTCACGCCCTATGTGGCGATTGTGCGGGACACGCCGGCGGACCTGTTGGACGACCTCGATCTGCCGCGCCTGTTGATGCGCGAAGACATCCTGCCACCGGTGCCGGGCGATGAGGAAGAAGAGGAATATTGAGCAGGCGGAAACTTCTTTGGGTGATCAATCTAGACCCCTGCGCGGCGCGCGGATAGCGTCATCCCATGAAGACACTCCTCGCGCTGGCGATTCTATCCACACCGCTGCATGCCGACTCTGCGGCGGACACTTGGGAATGGACGCTCGAAAGCGGCTATCTTTGGAAAATCGGCAACAACTCGCCGCTCGATTACGAAATCATCCCGACTCAGTTGACCCTGCGCTCCCCCATCGTATGGACGTGGTGGGAAGATGAGGCCGGGGCGAAACTGGTTGTTAGAAACCGCTTCTCAGCGTTGTTCGAGAGTTTCGCTGAAGGGCCGGAAGACCTTTACGCCGGGCTGACTACCGCGCCGTCCGTCGAGTATTGGTTTCCTTCGGAAACAAGGTCCTTGTTTTTCTCCATCGGCGGTGGTTTCGGTTGGCTAAACAGCGCCGGCGGAGAGGGCGGCCAAGGCCAGGATCTCGCCTTCAACTGGTTCAGCCAACTCGGCGTGCGCCAACGAATCAGCGAAAACATTTCGCTGCTTGCGGGTGCCTATTTCACCCACCACTCGAATCTCGGCATGACCGACCCCAACCCGGGGATCGATGCCTTGGGATTCACGCTCGGGTGCGCGTGGAAATTCTGACGCCGCAACCGAAACGGTTTGTCCCGCCCCGGGCGATTCCCGAACAAGTTTTTGACAAGTCCGGATCCGGCCGCTAAACACGCCGCCCCGCACTGGGTGCAGTAATCCCCGGCGGCAACCAACATATACGACCTCACTGTCATGGCCAAAAAGACATCTCTCAAAGCAGCTACCCGCGCACGCACCGGCTCCGGCCGCCTCAATCAAATGCGCCGCGAAGGCTGGATCCCCTCCGTCATCTACGGACGCGGCACCGAAAACATCAATCTCAAGGTCGATTCCAAAACCTTCTCCGACCTGCTGGCCCACAGCAGGTCGGAAAACATCATCGTCAACCTCGAGATCGAAGGCCAAGGCACCCGCCTCGCCTTCCTGCAATCCGTCCAGCACGACCCGCTTTCCGGCAAGGCCCTGCACGCGGATTTCCGTTCCATCGACGAAAACACCGCCATCACCGCCCACATCCCGACCCACCTCAACGGTGAGTCCGCCGGCGTCAAAGCAGGCGGCCTGATCGAACAATACGTTCACGCGATCGAAATCACCTGCCTTCCCAACGACCTTCCGGAAACCCTCGAAGTGGACATCAGCCACCTCCAGGTCGGCGACTCGCTGCACATCGGCGACATCACCTACCCTTCCGGCGTCCGTGCCACCCATGCGGCCGACGTCGTCGTCGCCCACATCGGCAAGCCGAGCGCGGCGATCTCCGAGGAAGCCACCGCGACCGCCTGATCCGTCGAAATCCCTTCAAAACGCCCGGCCTGCTCACGCGGTCCGGGCGTTTCTTTTGATTTGAAATCCCGAATCCCGAATCTCAGATTAACCGCTCCATGTCATTTTCCCTCATCGTCGGCCTCGGCAACCCCGGCAAACAATACGAAGACACCCGTCACAACATCGGCTTCATGTTGCTCGATCGCCTCGCCGCCGCGACCGGAGCGGTCTTCCAATCCGCGCCGAAGTGGCAGAGCCACCTTGCCAAGATTCCGGAAAGCGGCACGATTTTGCTCAAACCGCAGACCTTCATGAACCTGAGCGGCCGCGCCATCCAGCAGATCCTGTCATTTCACAAGTGGTCGCCGGAGCAAATGCTGGTGATCTACGACGACGTCGCCCTGCCACTCGGCAGCCTGCGTTTCCGCGAAAAAGGCTCCGCCGGCGGCCACAACGGCATCAAATCCATCCTCCAGCACCTCGGCAACGACGCCTTCCCCCGCCTCAAAATCGGCATCGGCGGCAGCCAGCCCGGCGAAATGGTCGGCCACGTGCTCGGCAAGTTTTCCCCCGACGAACGCCCGCTTCTCGAAAACACACTTGCCACCGCTCTGGAAGCGGTGCAAGTTGCGCGCTCCCAAGGCATCGCCACTGCGGCGAACCGCTATCACACTCGTACCAATCCACTCCCATCTCAATCCGATGAGTCGCAAATACCAAGGCCTGATCGTCCTTAACACCAAATCCCTCGAAGGCACCGTTGACGAACTCGTCAGCACCATTTCCAAGGATTTCGAAGCCGAAGGCGCAAAAATCGACAAGGTCGCCCAACTCGGACGCCGCCAGTTCGCCTACGAATCCCGCCACCTCGAAGCCGGCCACTACGTCAACTACACCTTCCAAGGTGCCGCCGACGTGATCAAAAAGATCCAGGCCCGCCTGCGCTTGAACAATCACGTCCACCTTCAGCACTTCTCGCGTCTCGCCTAAGTTTTGCCCCGTCCGAGTGGACGGAAACCCCCAGCTTCCCTTTTTCCCATGGCCAATCTCAACAAAGTCATGCTGATCGGCAATCTCACCCGGGATCCCGAACTGCGCCACACTCCCAAAGGTACCGCCGTCGCCGAACTCGGCCTCGCCATCAACCGCGTTTGGATGGATGAGCAAAAAGGCAAGCAGGAGGAAACCACCTTCGTCGACGTCACCCTCTGGGGCCGCCAGGCGGAACTCGCCCAGCAGTATCTCAGCAAAGGCCGCCCGGTTTACATCGAAGGCCGCCTGAACCTCGACACCTGGGACGATAAAACCACCGGCCAAAAGCGCAGCAAGCTCAAGGTCATCGGCGAAAACCTCCAATTCCTCTCCAGCGGCCAAGGCGCCCAAGGCGGAGGCGGAGGCGGAGGCGGCGGCAACTCCCAAGGTGGTGGCGGCTATTCGCAACCCGCCTCCCGCGCTCCGGAACAACGCACCGGCCCGCCGCAAGGCGCGTCCGCCGCGCCGGTCGATGACTTCCAGGAAGAAGACGACATCCCGTTCTGATCTTCCAATTCATTCCGGATCCAAGCCTTCGCGCCCGATTCTCAAAGCGAGTCCACCCCGGTGGCCTCGCTTTTTTTGAATCCAAAACACCCGTCGGAATTTGACTCACCCAAGCTCCGGAGCTTCCATCTCCTGAATCCGCGGTGGGCACGGGCTGATATTGTAAATTCCAACATCCTATCCCGATCCCGACGGTCAGAGGTTTGGTAGATGCCGGTGGCCATGAAGGTTAGGGCACCACGAATCTTACGAATCTAACAAATCTTTGTTTTTCAGAAATCCTCTGATCAGCGCCCCCCCGGGGACGCCAACGTCCTCGTTGGCTTGCGAATGAGGGGACAACGGGGTGTCGTTTTCGGCCTTTTCGTTGGCTCCCCATTCGCCATGCCGACGGGGACGTCGGCGCGCCCGGGGTCCTGGAAACGCCAACGTCCTCGTTGGCTTGCGAATGAATGAACAACGACGTGGTCGTTCACGGCCTCTTCGTTGGCTCCCCATTCGCCATGCCGACGGGGACGTCGGCGCGCCCGGGACTCTTGGGAACCCCCCTGTGGATTCCGGATCAGGATGCCTGAAATCCCTTTGGACCATTATATAATATCTAAGATATTAAATACTATGTGCTTCGACCCTGTAGGCAGGCGTAGCACGTGGCCCGACCCGTTCCGCAAAAATTTTTCGAAATCGCCGGATTTCCGTGATCGATGCGGATTTTTCTGATCGAAATGGAACCTGCTACTTCAAGCAACACCATGAAACCAAACCAAGTCGGAGTCATCTGGGGCCTGCTGGCCTCACTCACCGTCGCTCAATCCCCCCAACCCCAAGATGGTCCGCTCGCCGGCAAGATCAGCGAAGTCACTCTCTATCAGGGCACCGCGGTCGTCTCCCGCCAAGTCGAGATCCCGGCGGAGAAATCCGGGCCGTTCGAACTGATAATCGGCCCGTTGCCCGCGGCCACCGATCCGGCGTCCGTGTATGCGGATCGCGTCACCGGCGCGACGGTGCGCTCGGTCGCCTGCCGCAGCAGGCCGCCGGAAGAAGCGGCGAAACTGCAAGGCCGGGCGGGCGAAATCGAAACCGAAATCCGCACCATGGAGAACAAAATCGCCACATCGAAAAATGAAATCTCCCTGCGCCGCATCCGCCAGGATTACCTCAAGGATCTTCAGAAATTCGTCGCGCCCGCCGCCGCGCAGGAAATGACCCACGGCGTGATCCAGTCGAAAGAGCTTGAAGCGGTGACGCAAATGCATTTCCGCGAGTATGAAAGAGCCTCGCAGGAAATCATGAAACTCGACCTCGAGATCAAGGACGATGCGCTCGCGCTTAAAAAGCTGCAGGAGGAAAAGGCCAAGCTCGTCGCCGGCCCGCCGGTGACCTACGATGCGGTGGTTTACCTCGACAAGCCGGCAGCCGGTGCCGCCAACCTGAGCCTCAATTACTTTGTGAGCGATTGCGGTTGGACGCCGGTCTACAACGTGCGCGGCGACACCAAGGGCAGCGGAGTGGAGATCGAGTTCAACGCGCTGATCCATCAGGTGAGCGGCGAGGATTGGAACGAGGCGAAGATCGCGCTCTCCACCGCTTCGCCGAAAACCAGCGCTTACAATCCGCGCCTGGCGCCGCTTTACGTCGGAGTTTCCAGCGCTGCGAACGCGCAGGCGGCCAGCAGCAATGCGGCGTTTTACAAAACCGCGGTGGAAAAACGCAACGTCGCGATCAAGTCGCAGTATCTCGGGAAATCGATGGATGAAATCGCCAGCCAGAATTTCCTCGCCAACGATTCCGCCGCCAGCGTGCAACTCATCGAGCTGTCCGAGCGCCTCAGCGAACTGCGCCTGATGGACGAGGGCGGCGAGGAGGATCTGAGCATCCGCTACGAATTGGCCACGCCGGTCACCCTGGTCAGCCGCCGCGACGCGCAGATGGTGCCGGTGATCCATCACGCGTCGCCCGCGAAGTTCTATCACATCGCGGTGCCGGTCCTAACCACCTCGGTGTTCCGGGAAGCGGAACTCGTCAACGCCACCCGCCGCGATTTGTTAGGCGGGCAGGTCAACATTTTCCTCGATGGGGAATTCAAAGGGCGCACGGACATCCCCAGCGTCGCCCGCGGCAGCACCTTCGCGCTCGGCTTCGGCGTGGATGGCCAAGTCAAGGCGCGGCGGGCGCTGGTCGATCGCCGCGAAGACGTGCAGGGCGGCAACCGCCAGGTGGCGATCACCGCGGAGGTCACGGTGGACAATTTCAAGGATCAACCGGTCAACCTGCGGGTCCGCGAGCGCATCCCGTTCATGGAAGACACCACCAACCTGCGCGTCTCGACCGGGGAAATGAGCCACCCGCTGAGCAGCGACTCCGACTACGTGCGCTACGAAAAATCCAAGGGCATTCTGCGCTGGGATCTGGAGGTGCCCGCCGGAGCCGCCGAGAAATCCACCGCACTGCGTTACGCCTACTCGCTGGAGTTCGACAAGAACCTAACCCTCCGCGACATTTCCCAGGAGCAGAAAAAGCGGGTGCAGAAGGAGTTCTTGAACGAGTCATTGAAGAAGTGAGCTTCGGTGTTCCGGGTGATACCGCCATTCAACCCGCCTGCGTGGAGATAAGGAGACGCGACATTCCTGTCGCGCTGCCAATGAGGAGTGCAAGTTTTGGCGCCTTCGCGCTTCTCGGGCTCACCTCATCGGCAGGTGGGCCGGAGTCCCACCCTCCTTAATTTCAATGCGCCTCGCTCCCAGTTTCCCTTGGCCATTGAACGGATACCGCATTAGGGTCGCGGCGATTGATTGAAGTTCGATTTCAACGCGGCCTGCACTTGCCGGAGCTCGACCTGTGGCTGGACCCATGGGATGCAAAACCACGGGCATTCGTCTCTCACGCCCACGCCGACCATTTCGCGCGGCATGAATCCGCACTGTGCTCGGAGGTGACGGCGGCGCTGATTCACGAGCGCTTCCGTTTGGCGGAGGATCGGATCGAGGCGGTTTCGTTCCATGTGCCGGTGGTGCGCGATGGTTTCCGGCTGCGTTTGCTGCCGGCCGGGCACATTTCCGGTTCGGCGATGCTGCACGTCACCCGCATCAAGGACAACGCGAGCCTGCTTTACACCGGCGATTTCAAAACCCGCCGCGGGCGCACGTCGGAAGCGGTGAATTTCCTCGCGGCCGACACGCTGATTCTCGAAACCACCTTCGGCTTGCCCGGCTACGAATTTCCGAACCCGATGGAAATCGAAGCCAGCATCCTGCGTTTCGTCCAGGACGCCTTCGCCGATGGGGAAACGCCGGTGCTTTTCGGCTACTCGTTGGGGAAAGCCCAAGAAGCGCTCGCCCTTCTCACCGAGCATGGGATTCCCGCGCTGCTCCATCCGACGGTCGCGGCGATGACCGCCGCCTGCCGCGCGGCGGGCGTGACGACCTTGCCGGAGCCGGTCGTTTTCGAGGGCCACGCGCTGCCGGGCCATGTCGTGATCGCTCCGCCTAACACGATCCGCTCGAAACTGTTGCGCGGCTTGAAAGTGAAACGCACCGCGATGCTCACCGGCTGGGCGCTGCAGCCGGGATCGAAATACCGCTACCGGGTCGATGAGGTGATTCCTCTATCCGATCATGCCGACCACCCCGGGCTGATGGAATGCATCCAGCGGGTGCGGCCGAAAAAAATCCTGACCGTACACGGCTTCGCCAGGGAATTCGCCGCCGAGCTGCGCGCGAAGCGGATGGACGCGTGGTGCGCGATGGGCGGCGACCAGCTTGAGCTTTCGATCAACCAGGCCGCCCAGCGTGCCGGAAACGGACCGCGCCACAGCCGGGCGATTTGCGCGCTGGCGGACTTCGGCGATCTTTGCCGCCTCGTCGGCGAAACCAGCAGCCGCGTGGCGAAAACCGATTTCCTCGCCTCCTACCTGCGCGGCTTGGCCACCGACAACGATCTCCGCCTCGCCGCCGTTTGGCTCACCGGCGAGGCCTTGCCGCGGAAGGCTGGCAGGCGCGCGCTGCACGTCGGCAGCGCCACCATCCGCCGCGCGCTGCTCTCGCTGCCCAACGTCCGCGAGGAACGCTACCGCGAGATTTCCATCACGCAGAACGACGCCGCGCGCACCGCCCGGCTGTTGCTTCAGGAAATCCCGCTCAAACCCGGGCCCCTCGATTTCCCGGGGCTGGAAACTTTCTTCCACGAACTCCTAGCCGCCAGCGGCTCGCTCGACCGGATCGCCAGGCTCGCGGCGCGACTGGCAACGCTGCACCCGGTGGAAGGCGAAACCATCGTCAAGCTGCTCACCGGCGATCTGCGCATCGGCCTCAAGGAAGGTCTGGTGGAAGATGCGATCGCCGCCGCCTTCAAGGTCGATCCCGCGGCCGTCCGTCACGCCCACATGCTCACCGGTGACATCGGCGAAACCGCCATCCTGGCCAAGCGGGCGAAGCTCGATGAGGCCAGCCTGCGCCCGCTGGTGGGAATCAAATGCATGCTCGCCGCACCGCTGGAACGGGATGCGGAGGATGATAGACCCTTGTTCGAAAAACTCCCTTTCAGTCCGCCATTCTGGCTGGAGCCGAAGTATGACGGGATCCGCGCGCAACTCCACAAACACGGCGCCGAGGTCGCGTTGTTCTCGCGCGATCTCCGGCCGCTGGACGACGAATTCCCCGAGCTGATAGCTTCCGCTAGAAAACTGGCGGGCGACTTCATCCTGGATGGCGAGCTCATCGCCTTCGCCGAGGGCCGCAAGCTCGGTTTCGCGGATCTCCAGAAACGCCTCGGCCGCCACATGGCGGACGGCGACCTGTTTCTGACCGACGAGGGCCAGGACAGTTCGGTGCCGCTGCGCTTCATCGCCTTCGACCTTCTATGGCACGACGGGCGCGGACTGCTCGCGGAAACCTTGTCAGATCGGCGCGGAA
>JBIPMR010000437.1:0-4187 GCA_044369025.1 Luteolibacter sp. | reverse complement strand
TGTTGATCTGGAGGGCGTTGGTGGCGTCAACGAGGTTGGTCGGGGTGGCGAGGTTCGCGTAGTCGATTGCCAGGGTTCCGCCGTTGACATTGAGGCCGCCGGTGAAGGTGTTGACGGCGGAGCCGTTGAGAGTGAGCGCGCCAGCACCGCTTTTTTGCAGTCCGACCGTCCCGGCGATGACACTGTTGATCGTGAGAGTCTGGTTGGTGACGTTGATCACCGGAGTGCCGGAGGCGTCCAAGGTGAGGACGTTCGCACCGGTGATGAGCAGGTTGTTTGAGGCTGTGCTGGCGTCGGTGAAGGTGATGTTCCCGATGGTTTGAGGTGCGGTCAAAGTGATCGTCTGATCGGCGGCGATGTCCACGCCGGTTAAGTTGGCGGTGGAGCCGGTGCCGTCGGCGATCGTGCCGCCAAACCAGGTCCCGGCGTTGGTCCAGTCGCCAGAGGAACCGAGCCAAGTGCCGTCGAGGGCACTTGCGGACGGCGCGGTGAGCAGCGCGGCGATGGCGGTGGCGAGCGGGAAGGAGAGGCGGGCGACGGAGAGGATGCGGGGTTTCATGGTGGTGGATCGTGGGTTTTAAACGGGGAAATGCAAATGAACTGGCAAGCCGAAATAAAAATGTCGGAAGTCGGGTTTGGTGGGTTTGGTGGGTTTTACAAGCCGCGGTGGAACCTGCTTTCGCGACGACCCGCAGCCGCCAAGGAATACCTTGCCGGCCTAACAAGGCCATGTTCCGGAACAAACGGCGTCCGCATTGTTGCATTCATTCCGAAATTGGCTAGAAAAATTCTACGAATATTTTCGCATCGGCCGTGAAACTCCCGGCCATCGCATCATCAATCAGGCGGGTTGTGGAGCTAGTCTTCGGGGCTTCATCGGACCGGTCCGGCCGCCAGTATTTGCCAATGGTGAATGAAACCTGTAATTTCAGGTAGATGAGTGGATGCAACCGGCGGAGCTTTATCAAGTCCGCCAGGCAGCTTGGTGCCGGCGCTGTCGCTCCCCTGATCCTGCCAGGTCGCTTGTTGGGAGCGGACGCCCCGTCCAATCGAATCAACATCGGCCTGATCGGCATGGGCCGCCAGGGTTTCGGACAAAACTTACAGGGCGCGAACCTGAAGAAATTCGGGGGTCTTCCCGGGCGGCTTGAAGTTCCCGGCGTGCAAGTTGTCGCTGTTGGTGATGTGGCCGGTTGGCGGCTCGACAAGGCCAGACAAACGGCCAACAACCACGATGCTGAACACGCCGCCAAGGGCACCTGCAAAGGAGGTGATGCCGATGTCGATGTCCGCGAGATCACCGCCCGCGGGAACATCGATGCCGTGATCATTTCCACCGAGGATCACTGGCACGTGGCGATGGGCATCCTCATCCCGAGGCCCGGCATGAGGTGCGGGGCCCTCATTCAAACCCATCAAATCCATCCGACCCAGCCAACTCCTGAATCCCCAAAAATCCTTCCCGCCGGGTTTGTCCCGTTTCTTCCTCCCCTTCATGGGTGGCTCTCTCCTCACCGCCATTCCGGCCGCTGCCCAGATCAGCGGGGTCAATCCCGGGTCATTGAATGACACAGTCAACGCGACCGGCTACACCTTGGCCTTCGACGCCGGCAATGGCGGCACTGCGGTGACCAAGCTGATCGTTTCAACGGGAACCGAGAGCGGCTCGGCGGCTCAGATTACGGACATCAGCGCGACCTGGAACGGAACCCGGAATTTCACGGTGGCGGTGGCTTTGTCGATGTAAGGGTGACGGGGCCTTGAACGTTCACTCATCCCTATGAAACAAATCATGATTTTGCTGCTCGCGGCAGGCATCGGTTCAGCGGCCCGGGCCGAGAACAGGACCGATACCAGCCTTTTCATGAAACCCGAGGGCAGCGCCTATCAGACGGAGATCCAGTCCAAAAGCGGCGACCTCTACCTGACCATCGGCCATCACGGTCCCGCCGTGGAAAATGCTTGGATGGCCCTCAGGATTTACTTCGACCAGAAAGGCGCCATCGATGTCTATAACAAGGCCCGGCCCGGCCTCGAACTGAAGGACTCCCGCTGGTATCCCGATGCGGAAAAGCAGAAAGCGGGCGCGGGCGCGGACTACTACAAGGTGGGGAAAACCATCGGCCTCGGCGGAGTCAGGCTGTGGGATGGCAAGAAGGTCGTGATGCTCAATCCCGTCTCGATGAGGACGGCCAGGGTCTCGAAGAAAGACGACTCTTCCGTCATGGAAATGATCTCGGCGGGTGTCCCCTACCAAGATCGGAAAGTGGATATCCTGGTGCGCGTGACCGTCAGATCCGGGTCCCGCTTTGCCGATGTCGAGGCCGAGGTTTTGAAAGGCGGTCCGGTCCGGTTCATCACCGGTATCAATCATCATCCAGGGCTGGAGATCGTCAAAAAAGACGGCCGGATCGCCACCTGGGGCACCCACCCGGAGGACGTGGCGGCGGAGAAGGTGGCAGTCGGGGCGGCCCTGATCTATCAACCGGATGATTTTGCAAAGCTGCTGGACGACGGCAGCGCGGTCCTTCTGATCTCGAAATCAACCGCGAAGATTGCAACAAAGGTCATCTCCGCCTGCGCCCGGGAATCTGAGCTCAACACCATGGACAAATTTGTGGAATACATCGATTCACAGGGAGTCGCCACGCCATGAGGGTTCAGGCAGCAATCCACCGCATTCCTCAACGCCGATCCCGCCTATCGCGAGCGCAAACTCGACGACGGCCACAGCGTCGCCGCGCACGCCGCGGCCTACACCCGCTACTTCCGCGAATGGCCGCGCAGCCGCGCGAAAAACGGACTCCGGGTCGAGGTCGGATCCAGCACCGATCAGAAATACTCGTGGCGCGCGCGGTTCAACCTGCACGAGCTTTCGCCTGATCCGGTCATCCGCCACCGCTTCGGACTGCCGCTCGACCTCGCCTTCATCGAGGAAGCGCAAATCTCGGTGCGCGGCCGCCGCGGCGGTGGACGAAGCCGCGCCGACGGTGGCGGCAATGGCTTCGACGGTTACAGGAACCTGCTTTTCGCCCGCGATGGCCAGGGGGCCGGTTCCAGTCACTCGCAGGGGATCGAAACCAGCCGCGATCAAGCGCCGGCCGCCGCCATCCTGCGCGACAGGCGCGCGTTTCCTGCGGTCGGGCCCTTCGCCATCCGCAACCGCGTGTTGGGGGGAGCTTGCGTCCCGAGGGAAAGACGGAGAAGCCCAGGGCATCGTCCCCGCCGCCGGCCTGGTCAACTACGCCTGGCGCAAGCCCCGCTACCTGTTAGGCAGCGCCTTGCAAAACCCGAGCCTCGGGTATTCCGGCAGCTCGCGGCAGAAGCGCTGGTGCGGCCTGCTCTTCGACGACCCTTCGGCCACCACCGTCGCCCCGGTCCGGCAGATCCTCGACTTCGCAAGTGAACCGTAAAGCGCGCGCGAAAACCCACCCCCTGAACATTCTCTATGAAGCCACTCTCGCTCGTCATTTCCGTTCTCTTGTTTCCGCTGTTAGCCATGGCCGCGCCGCCGAACAGCATCCTGATGATGGGCGACATCTATGAAAGCGGCACGCTGGTGCCCGGCGTGACGGAGTGGCCCGCGCGCATCCCGAAACCTCGGGTCACCGGTTTCCGCGCTTCCACCAGCGACCTGACCCCGGGTCTTCCGGTTCTGGATCAATGGCAACATCAGTCGCGAGGGCCTCACCAAGGACCATGAATCCATGGAAAGCGCCGGCATCGGCGGCGTGATCTGGATGGAGGTCGGCGGCCCGCGCTGGGCACTGCAAGGCCCGATTGAGGCCGGTAGCAAGGAATGGCATGAGGTCATGCAATGGGCCATCGCCGAAGCCGACCGCCTCGGCTGGACGAAGCATCGGCCGCGATTGGCGGAACAAGGGCAACCCGCGCCGTTGGAACCCCGCAAAGTCATTGATCTCACAAAAAATGATGAACGCCGCCGGCGAGTTGCGCCGGGACGCGCCACCGGGCGAATGGACGGTGGTCCGGCTCGGCCATGCCACCAACCTCAAGATGACCCGTCCGGTGCCCGCGAGCGAGTTGGGCCTGGAATGCGACCGCCTCCATCCGCGCGGCTCGGATTGGCCAGCATGAGGTGCCAGCCGTCGCGGAGCAGGCCTTTCGGGCAGGGATTCTTGCCGCCATCCCGGGCTTTTTGACGACGTCCGGCCCACCGGGCCGCC
>JBIPMR010000436.1:0-4188 GCA_044369025.1 Luteolibacter sp. | reverse complement strand
CCCGCATGGTTGACAGCGACCGAGGCAGTGGGTGCGTGGTTTCACGGGGTGATTGGTTGGGTTGGGACTGGTGACGGCAGACGATTCCAGCTTCGCGGTGACGGGAGGCGGAAAAGCGATTTCACGAGCGGTGAATCGTAAATTGATTAAGGATTCACCTCGAGTTAGAAACTATCGGGTGAGGACTAAAAAGGGTTGTTTTGCGTCGTGGGAGGGCGTTTTTGCATCACTCCGGACCGTCGGCGATGACCGAGGTGATGGTGAAATTGCCGATGAAGGTATCTCCCAGCAAGTTGACGGCGCATGAAGCGTCGAGGGGATTGTCCTGAAGCCGGAGTGCGCGGGAACCACTTCCGCCTTGTCCGATCACGTTGATGGTGATGGCGCTGTGGATGGCATTGGAGTTGGCTAGACGGGCCGTCGCGCCGTTTTCGATGTTCAAGATGGAGCCGCTGCCGATCAGGCCGTTGAAATCCACGCGTCCATTGCTTGTGGGGCTTGGCTTGACGTTGATCGCCCCCGCAAAGCCGGTGAGAGTCCCGGAGGTGAAGCTGAGTTGGGAGGCATTCGGTGGTGTCGAGGCCGATGCGGGAGCCGGACTTGAAGCCACCGGACGCGGTGCCCAGCGCGGTGAGGGTGGCGATGTCCGATGAAGTGAACGCATGCATCGCGCCTCCTTGGGCCGCAGATCCGGGCTGATCCCCTTTCGACTGGCGTGCATGGGCGAAGGGCGTAGGTGACGCTTCGGCTAGCAGCGAGATCACGATGATTTGACGACCCGCAGGCGGCGGTGTCCGTCCATGGCATCAGCTGCCGGGCACACCGCCATGCGAACGGGTTTCACTCGCGCCACACCTTCACCTTGTAGAACCGCTTGGAGTCGTTCGGTGCTATCGGAATCTCGATCAGCAAAACTCCCGCGTTGCCCATCAGCACGGCACTGGCGTTCGACCAGGAGGGACTGGCGAGGTCGGTGGAAGTGATAGCCTGATAGAACTTGCCGATTCCCGACTGGGGAAAAGTGAGGGTGAACTTCCTGCCGCCGGCTCCATCACTGCCCATCACCGGTGCGGCCATGGTGCTGTCGGCGGCGGCCAACGGCGCGGAAGGCACGGAGCTGACCTGGGGGGAGAGGCTGCTTGCCACGTCGCCGCTGTAGAGCACACGGATTACATAGTAGTAGCGGGTGCCCGCCGACAGGCCGGTGTCGCCGTAGCCGGGGGTGGTGAGCGTGCCGCCGATCTCGGTGTAGGGGCCGCCAGCAGTGGTCGAGCGTTGGAGCTGGTAACCGGTGGCGCCCGCGGCGGCGGTCCAACCCAGGTTGATTTGGGTCGTGCTGACCGGCGCTGAGGTCAGGGCGGTGGGAACGGGCGGAAGGATCAGGGAGATCCAATTCAGGTTGAAAAGCGGGGTCGCCAGGGAGCTGCCGTTTTCAACAAACCTGAGGAAAAGGGAGGACGAGCTGTTCGACGGCGCGAGCGTGGTCTCGAGGGTTTCCCATGTTTGCGCGCCCCCGGTCACGGGCACGGCGATGGAGCCGAGGACGGCACCGCTGGTGCTGCCCTGCCGGACTTCGATCCGGCTATCGGGCGTGCCGGCGGCGCGGGCCACGCGGAAGCGGATCGTCGAACCCGTCCCCGGCGCGAGATTGTCGAAACGAAGCGAGTCGTTGCGGGAGATACCGGTGACGTTTTGTCCGCCACCGGCGTCGCTGCAGGCCTGGGTGGTGATTCCGGATTGGGCGTTGAAACTTTCCGCCTCGATCTTGGTGGAGGGCTGGCCGATGGGGTTCAGCAGGATTTCATAACAATCGAGGGAGTTGCCCGCCACCGTGGACCAGACCGAGCTAGTGCCCGTGGCGGGAACCTGTTCACTGAGTCCTTCGAGGTCCAAAGAGGGGTTCCAGCGCGTGCGCTTGACGGTGGACTCGGCGAGGGTGCGGCCGGTCGGTGTGATCCGGATGGGAACACCGCCCGCATTGTTGTTCAAGACCCAGACGGTCATCAGATTTCCGCGAATCAGGGCGGCGGTGGAGGTGAGCTGGGCGGGTTGATTGATATCGAGTGCGTGGCCGTAGTTGGAAGTCGTGCTGAGTTTTCGGAAA
The DNA here is from genome assembly GCA_044369025.1 of Luteolibacter sp. GTDB lineage: Bacteria > Verrucomicrobiota > Verrucomicrobiia > Verrucomicrobiales > Akkermansiaceae > Luteolibacter. Next base: position 2,084 of record JBIPMR010000436.1, on the reverse strand, counting down.
ATGTGGAACTTCACATTTCGCGTCACGCTGGTGCCGTTGTTGAGGATGTAGCAATGCTGCTGGTTGGTGGTGCCGATGGCGAGCCATCCGTTGATGCCGGAGAAGCCGGCCCGGATGGTTTCGAACAGGTAGGATGTCGTGGGGATTTCCTCGGTGGGGCCGTTGCCCATCCACCAGTGCAGTTCGGTGTTCCAGATTTCTTTGCCTGGCAGCTGGGTCGCCGCCGTGTTGGCGAAAGCCTGGGCGGTGCCTGTCTTGTCGGTGTTGTGAGATGCGGCGATGTCGATGGCGGCTTTCTTGGCGGCGGTATCCGCGCCGTTCAGCCAGGTGACGCCCTGCGCATAGCTCCAGGTCGATGGCGCGATGATGAGCGGCATGTCGGCGGCATCCAGGTTGGCCACCATGTAGGCCTTGATGTCGCGGATGTGGGTGGCGGTGATGAAATTCCACTCGTTGGTCATGTCCATGAAGTCGATCTTGAAGCCGTAGGTCTTCATCAACTTGACGTAGCGGACGAGATACTCGGCGCACTTTTGCCATTTGAAACTGAAGGAACTCCCGTTGCCCGGATCGCCGGTGATCCAATAGGGATAAGGCTGCCACGCGGCAGTGGTGTAGCCGGTGGATTCGTCGAGCGGCCGCGGGCTGGCGAAAAACTTGATGTCCGGCTTGGCGGCTTTCATCGCCGTCATCATCGGGATGATTTTTTCGGTGTAGGCGGCGAGGTTATAGGTGCCTTCGGTGAGTTCATACTCACAGTTCATGGCCACGCGGATGTAGTCCACATCGCAATCGACCATGGACCAACGGGCGACGGTGTCCATGTTGGCGGTCGGCCCGTACCAGAACCACAGCCGTTCGTAATCCAGGCCGTAGCGCATCTTTTGTTTCCTGGTGTTGCCGACCGTGAGTGCAATCGCGCTGAGGGCGCCGGCGGCGGTGACTTTCAACAGCCCGTTGGGGCCGGAGTTGTCGATGGTGAAGGACCAGATCCCGGTGTCCACGCCGGGGGCGAAAACCAGGCCGTTGTTGATGATGTCCCCGTTCTCGACCTCCATCACGGTCCAAGTGCCGCCGCCGGAGCCGGTCAGGTGGTAGCCGACGTCGAGCAGCGAGCCGTTGGCAAAAGTGGCGGAGGTTCCGGTGATCGCCGTGGCGCTGTCGTCGATGAAGATCCGGCTCACCCCGCCGTAGTCGATGCCCACCTTGAGCGTGGAGCCGGCGTTTTGTTCCCACCTGCTGTCAGTGTCCCCGGTGCTGCTGCCGATGCCGATCTGGCTGATGGATGAGCCCAGCACGGAAAACTTGCCGGTGCCGCTGCGGGTCGCATCTCCGAGTTTCACGCCGTTGCGGGTGAAAAACGCACCGCCACGGATCTCGAAGGTGCCAGTCCCCGCGTTAACCGCCGAGGCGCTGCCGCCGAGATAGAGCGAGAAGCCGGAGAGACTCCGCGAAATCCTCAGGCTGCCGCCGCTCATGGTGTAGAGACCGGTGGTGGCGGCCGCCTGACCGATTTCCAATTGATTGAAGTTCACCGCCGTTCCGGTGTGGTTGAGGGTGCCATTGACATAGCTCCCAGTGGTGGTGCTGTTCGCGCCATTGAAGGTGCCACCCGAGAAGTTGAGCGTTCCGCCCAGCAGGCGAAGGGCGTTGAAGTTGGGGCTCGTCCCGGTGCTGAAGACGGCGGTTCCCGAATGGATGGTGGCAATGTCACCGGCAACAGGTGCGAGGTCGCCGCTCCAGTTCAGCGGATTTTCCCAAGCGCTGTTGGCCGAGCCGTCCCACGTCACCGTCGCAGCCTGGGCGGAAAAGCACGCCAGACAAGCGGCGAGCACGGCCGCGCCTTTCCGCACGACGGAGCGACTGACTGGAGGAAAATGGGGGTAGTTCATACGAGTTAGGGGACGTTAGGAGTTTTAATGGCGCCCGAAACCGGGCGGATGGGATCGCTGCGTTTGACGGGAGCCGACGTGACAAACGCGTGTTCGGTGCTGACAAGGCAGCCCCGGTCATCGATGAGGTTGAGGAAATAGACCGACGCATTGGCGGGGAGCCGGGCGGTGACGGCAGACGGGGTCAGGGTG
>JBIPMR010000435.1:0-4190 GCA_044369025.1 Luteolibacter sp. | reverse complement strand
GAAGCTCCAGCGACGTCCCCTTCGGTGCCCGCGGACGCTGGATCCCCACCACCTCTGTGGATCAACTCTCCGCCAAACTTGCCAACTGGTTCGGCGTGCCCGCCGGCAGCAGCCAGATGCAAACCATTTTCCCGAATCTCTATCGATTCGACGATCCATTCGCCCCGGGAGCCAAGCTCGGATTCATCTAACATGCCAAATCTCCCACGCGGCACGAAACATCGCGGATTCATCCTCGCGGCCGTCCTCGCGACACTCGTTCTGGCCATTTTCAGCTGGTTCAAACCGGTCCGGGTTGCCAACGAGGTCGCGCCACCTCCCAAGCCCAAAGGCGGGTCGGCAACGCTTCAAAACAGCAGCCCTCCATCATCGGCTCAGTCCGCAGACATTCCCGACCCGAACGACCCGCGCCTCACCCGCCTGCCCGATGGCCGTGTCTTCTACAATCCGTCCGTCGAGGCCAGCCGAATGATCTCCCCCTCGATCACGCCCGAGGAATCGCTCGATGTGATCTCCCAGATCTTGGGACACTATCGCTACGCCTATCAGGAAAACCCGGTCGGAGAGAACTCCGAGATCACCGACCGACTGCTCGGCAACAACCCCAGGAAGATCGTCTTCATCGCGCCAGACTGCGAGGCGCTGCGGGGCGGCATGCTCGTCGATCCATGGGGCACACCGCTGTTCTTCCACGCGCTCTCCGCCGAACAGATGGACGTCGCATCCGCCGGATCTGACCGAGAGTTCTGGACCGCTGACGATCTCACCACCGGCGCCGGCCCGACCGTCGATCCGTAAATGGCGGGGGGAGAAGCCGGGCCCATCCCATGGGCCCTGCGCCCCATGCGGAAATGGCCGGATGCTCTGTCCTGTAAACACATGATGGACGGCACCGGCAGGCTTCTTCATATTCAATTTCCACGTGCTGCGGAACGCGCCCGATTCATCCGCTGGAAATCTCCTCGTGGTTCGGGCGCATTCAGTCAGAAAACCAACATCCATTCTTTGAGCAAAAATTTGAAAAATCCAAAGCCGGCCGGGTATCCGTTCCGGACCCATCAGGCCGCCCGGTCTGGCAGCCAGCAAGGATTCGCGCTCGTGGTGACGCTCAGCCTGATGATCCTGCTCACGGTGATCGCCGTCGGTTTACTCACCCTTTCCAGCATCTCGCTGCGGGCGTCCACCCAAGGTCAGGCCATGGCGGTGGCGCAGGCGAACGCCCGCTTGGCCCTCATGTTGGCGATCGGCGACCTGCAGAAATCTCTCGGACCGGATCAGCGGATCACCGCGGCGGCGGAAATCCTGCCTGCGGCCAAGGCTGCCACCCCGGGCCGCGCCCACTGGACCGGCGTCTGGGACACCAGCGCGTTCAACCCCGCCACCCCAAGCACCAAGGCGTTCGTGCGCTGGCTGGTTTCGGAAAGTCCCTCCGCCGTCGCCGATGCCACGGCAGCTGCCGCCACCACGGATGTGCAGGTTTTTGCGGGGAAGGATGCCGCGACTTCGGTGAAAGTCCCCAAAGTGACGGTCAATTCCGGAGCCTACGCCTACTGGGTCGAAGATCTCGGGCTGAAAGCCGATCTGGGTTGGAGCGAGGGGAAATTCACCAACCGCGAACGCAAACAATCCGCGCGGCTCACCGCGGCGCCTGGCCCGGACCATGGCAGCTTCGAGGGACCCTTTTCAGGAAAAACCAATTATCCCGTCACCAAAACGGCTGGGAATCCCTGGCTCGACAAGCTCGACAAGGCCCTCAGTGCGGCCGACATGCCCCTGGTGATGTCAGACACCGTCAGCCAGAGCCTTTGGCTGCGGGATAGCCACCACGACATGACCCTCGGCAGCCGGGGCGTGCTGGCCGATTCGAAGAAAGGCGGGCTCCGCCGCGACCTCAGCCTCGCCTTTGAAATGGATGGCACGGCGGAGGCGGAGAATGCGACCCAATTCAACCAGCAGGCCGGCGAGTTCGTCGGCAATGGCGACACGCTCAGCGCCCCGCAGAAGCCCGCCGGGCTGCCGGTGAACGAGCGCTTCCTCTGGCGCGACTATATGGGTATGCCCTCCGGCACAGGCACGCCATTTGCGGGCAGCGTCCCGCTTGCAAATCGTTTTCTTCGCGGGCCGAACTGGTGGGCGCTGCGTGACTACGCGAATCTCTACAAGCGGCTCTCCGGCAGCGGCGGCGACTACACGATACCGGCCCGCGCCTGTTTTCCCAACCGAAGCAGCGAGGGGAGTCCCATCAGTGATTACCATGCCTCGAATGGCGACACGGATACCTGGGATCGGGAAACCAGCTCCTCCAATAAATACCTTTATCGGCCTGCGAGGGCCAACTACGCCCCCGTCAATCTGGGGACATCCTTTCTGGTCAGCATGCTGGCAAAGAATGTGAACGGCGCCGCGCCCAATCAAAGAGCCGAGCTCGCCGTCGGTCTGGATCCGTTGTTTTACTTTTGGAATCCCTACAACCGCAAAATCAAATGCGAAAACCTCGCGGTGACTCTCGGGACGGGGTTTCCGGGCAGGATTGTGTTCGAAGTCACAACAAACACCGGAACCCCAATTACCTCCGGCGACAAGACCTTGTTAGAACTACTGAAAAACAACATGACAAATGGCGTGAACGCCATCAATTTCCTGATAAAAGGACCGCTGGTCATCGAGCCGGGAGAAGTGGTGATTGCCTCGCCTGTCGCCGCGCCGTCCGGCGGCGTAGGCACGGTCGAGGCTGTTCTCGGCTATGCGACGGACAATGACAGCGGCATCATCATGACCAAGCTCAACGGCAGCAGCCCGATCCATGTGCCGCTGGATTCCAAGGTGGCGTTCTCTTTTGTGCAAAGCGGAAATGGAACTCCTGATGCGAGGCACCAGATGGATACGAGCTTGCCCAAAGGCACAGCGATCACCCCCGCAGCGCTCGCGGCCGACATGACCTTGTTGGGGGAGCAAACCCAGCATATTCTCCAAACCTTGTGGGCTCGTACTGACCAACAAGGACGCGCAGAAGCTGTGGACCATTATGTGAGTCCGAAAAGCTTTTCCGCCTTCGGAAGTGGCGCCGCCCCCCCGCCACCCAGAGTTCGCAACGAGACGGTGAGCGCGTTGGTCAACACGAAGGTGATCTACGGTGCCCATAGCCTGCTGATCAAGCCTGCCAGCCCGGGAGGACTGGGGGGAACCCGGAGACCCTACGAAATGTTCGCCCGCTTCAATCCGGCGCCCTCGCTCATGAGAAGAGACTACTATAACATTTGTAACCCTAACCAGATCTGTCGACACGTCACCGCCAGCAGCACTTTCGCGGTCTTGAATGACAGTGGCATCGACTTTTCCGGAGCGGCGAGGAACACGTTCTGGGGATTGAGCTATCAGAGCAGCGGATCGACTGCGGTGCCCATGGCGAACATTCCCTCGAGCCCCCTGTTCTCGCTCGCGGCATTTTCAGATGCCAATCTTTCGATCATGGGAACAGATCCGTTTCAAGCGGTGGGAAACTCGTGGTCGAGTCCCTTGATCCCGCCGAGTTCGGCTTACGGCACCGTGAACACCAGAGGAGTAGGCTCTGTCACGGGGCAGGATTTTTCCTGGCTGATCAACGACGCCCTGTTTGACCGCTACACCCTGTCCGGCATCGCGCCGGACTTCACCATTGGCGGCGGCGGATACTCGGCGACCGGAAGTCTCACCGACACGCTGACCCGGTTCTTCTCCGCCGATCACGTCGCCGCGCAGGCCAGCCCGGTGATGCGCCCGCATCTCCCGCCGGGCAAGACCGCCGCCGCTGTCACTGCGGAATTGGCGGAGAACGACGGCTACAAGAAAATGGCGGCCTACAGCCTGATTGACGGAGCCTTCAACGTGAATTCCACATCGGTCGCCGCATGGGCCGCCTTCCTGCGGGCCAATCGCAACCTGGCCGTGGACTACGCGCAAAACGGCGGTTCGGATGGCAGTTCCGGCAGCCCGTTTCCATCGAGCGACTCACCTGCGAAACTCGCCGGAGCCAAACCGCAATGGTCCGGGTTCTCCCGTCTGAGCGACGCGCAAGTCAGCGCCCTCGCCTCCGGGATCGTAGCTCAGGTGAAGCTCCGTGGGCCCTTCATGAGCCTGTCGGATTTCATCAACCACAAGATGGGGCCGGTCGATGCGGCCCAATCCTATACCGGTGCCCTGCAAGCGGCCCT
>JBIPMR010000031.1:0-12751 GCA_044369025.1 Luteolibacter sp. | reverse complement strand
CAAACAACCGATTCTCAAGGCTTTTATTCTCGTAATCTTTTGAAAACCAGCAATGGCGGAGGGGGTGGGATTCGAACCCACGGAACCTTTCGGCTCTCCAGTTTTCAAGACTGGCGCAATCGACCACTCTACCACCCCTCCGTGATGGGTTGCGGGAGGGGTATGCCCGGGCTTGGGCTGGGTTTCAAGCAAAACCCTTCGCGGGGCAGCTAGGAACTTTCAATCCGTCTGTGGAGGAGGCGGTGGCGGATTTGGGTGGGTCACTTGAGCGCCTCGCGATAAGCGTTGAGAAGCGAATGCAGATCTTGCTTTTTCAGCTGGGCGAGCGGGGCGGATTGATTGATCGACTGGTGGAGTGCAAGGAGTGCTTGCTCGCAGGTCACGAGGGCTTCGAGTTCAGCGGCGATCCGGATTTCGACGGCGGTGAGCGTGGCCTGTAATTCCGCGTGGGCTTCCCGGGATAATTGGCTGGGGAGGCTGGTCAACAGCCGGGAATAGTCACTGCGCTTTTTGTTTAGAGCGGTCGTTTGAATCGTGAGGGCTGCGGCGGCTTGGGTGAAGCGGTCTTGGTGTTCATGGGTTGCGTCCGCGTTTTCATCGGCTTGAAGGCGGGTAGCGAGAACCCGGGTGTTGATGGCGGCAGCGGACCAATGTTTGACGGATTGATTCAGGGTGGTGAGTTCTGCTTTGGCGGTATCCTCGGGGATGGTTTTTGTTTCGCACCCGGAGATCTGCGTTCTGAGGGTAATCAGTCGGGATTCGATGGTGGGTGGGTTCGCATGAATTTCGCCCAGGTGTCTCCCGCTGGCTGTTTCAAACGCCTGTATGAAGCCTTCGGAATTGGCGACGAACGCGCGTTTGGAATCGGCATCGAGGGCGACGGCGGTGGGGAGGCTGGGGAGCTTTTGGCTGAGATCGCGGGCGTGGTTGAAGTCGGGTTTCCAGAATTTCGCCTTCAGGTCGCGGCCGGCGGTGATCGAGGATCCATCACGGCCGAAGGCGAATGCGCTGACTCCGCCGGGGTGGGCATCGATTTTTTTCACCTCGCTGCCGCCGTTCATTTCCCAAAACCGGACGCTGCCGTCTTCAGAAGCGGTGGCGAGGATGTTGGAGTCGGCGCGGAAGGCGGTGGCGGTGATGGCGGCTTGATGGCCGCGGAGGGTGTGGAATTCGTTGCAGGATTGGCTTTCCCAGACCCAGACGCTGCCGTTGCGGTCGCCGCTGGCGAGCAGCACGCCATCGGTGGAGAAATCGAGAGCGGTGATCCAATCGGTGTGTTTTTTGATGGAGTGCACTTGGGCACCGGTTTCGGTATTCCAGATTTTCAGGAGGCGGGAAGGCCCGCCGGTGGCGATCAGGTCGAAGCTGGGGCGGATATCCGAGGCGAGAATGGCATCGAATTCTTTGGCGACGGTGAGTTGGCGGCTGCCGTTGGTGATGTCAAAGGTGACGGTGGTGCCGGATTTTCCCGGGATACCGCCGCCGACGATCAGGTAGCGGGCGTCCGGGGTGAAGGCGAGTGAAACCGGATCACCTTCCGGAAAGGGGAGGATGCCAATGAGTTCGAGTGTTTCGGTGTGATGCAGGAGGACTTGGCGTTGGCCGGTGATGGCGAGCACGGGAGCCCATGGGGAGGTGGCGATGGCGTGAATGGCGCTGGCCCGTGGGGTGACAACGGGAGGTTCGAGCAAGAGGTCTTGCGGCGTGGGCGGGGGGCCGTCGGGTTTCGTCGCCGGGTCGGGGCGCAGGGCGGTTGCGAATTTGGGTTTGGACGGCTTGCGGGCGGACGAGGATTTGTTTTCGAGTAATCCGCCATCGATCCACTGCTGGAGAATCTCGATCTGCGCGGTGGCGAGCATGTCGCCCTCGGGTGGCATTTTGGGCTCGGCGGTCTGGAGCACGCAGGTCATGAGCGAAGAGTTGGAGTCGCCGGGTTCGACGATTTTTCCTCCGGAACTGCCTTTCAGGGTGGCTGAGAAGGTGGAAAGGTCGAGGCCGCCTTTGGTTTTGTCCGGGTTGTGGCAGTTGAGACAGGACTGCTGGAAGATCGGGAAGACGTGTTCGTCGAAGGTGGTTTGCTCCTGCGCGCCGGCGAAGGTGGACCAAAAAGTTAGAATGATGGTGGCGCGTTTCATGGAAGGGCCGGGGCCAAAGCTGCTGAATCCATACGCGCCATCGCCTCGCGAGCTAACGCGGAATTTCACAATCGCGAGCGATTTGCGGAAGCCCGAAGCGCTCGCGTCAACTCAGCGCCGGACGGCGGTGAACGGATTGGGCACGGCGGCCGGCACGGCGAGGGCAATCAGGGTGCAAACCCAGGCGAGAGCCAGTCCGGCCCAGCGGGCGGGACATGGGACTTGCCTCAGCCGGCGACCCGCTAACGCGTGGGGTGGCAATGGGCTTCGGAATCCAGGGTAGTAAGAAATTCCTTTAACCAAGGTTTTCTTGAATTTCTCGAAATGGGCTTGGCGGAGGTGGTCTTTTGAAAATTCGAGGTGGTGGGTGCGGGGCTCAAGCGCGCCCTTCCTCGACGTCGATCAAATCAAAAAAGGTCATGATTTCCGCCCAGGCGGCCAATCCGGCAGCGGTCTTTTGGTGGTGGAGGTTTTCGGATGCGGAATCCCGCCAACCGCGTTTTGACATGAAGCCGTTCCAGACCTCAATCTGCTCTTCATCAGGTTTTCTGCCATGCGCGAAACACCATGCCATCAATTCCTCGTCGGTGCCGCCTTGCAGCACGCGTGCGCTGAGATCCTCGAAGCTCACTCCGAGGAAGCGGCACAAGCGCTCATCGAAAGTGCGGGACCCGGGAATCACGCCGATGTGGTAGCCTTCAGGGAGATTTCCTGCCGCATGGAGGCGGATTTTATCGACGACACGGGCGAAAATATCGATTCCGTGGACCTGGTGACGGGGGCTGCGGATGGGAAATGACATGGGGGAAACATGGAGGAATTCATGACGGTATGCAACTTGAAATCGGTGGATTTGCGGAGTGGTTTGGGTGGCCGCCGGATTTCCAGACGCGAAGAGCACGGGCGGGTTGAGTTGATGATTGAATCGTTCGTTTGACAATCGGGTGTGATCCGCTTGAGTGGGCCGCAGCCATGCGTGAAGTGATTATTCCTGAGGTTGGACCGAAGCGTAACCTGGTGGAGGCGGCCGAGAAATTGTTTGCGGAAAAGGGATTCGAGGCTGTTTCCGTGAGGGATATCACCCAACTTGCGAAAACCAATGTGGCGGCGGTGAATTATCACTTTGGCAGTCGCGATGGCTTGTTGAAGATGGTGATTTCGCGATATGCCAATCCGGTGAACGAAGAACGGCTGGCCCGGCTGGACGTCGCCGAGCGGAAGTGGGCGGGGAAGCTGGTCCCGATCGAGGAGTTGATGGATGCTTTGGTGCGTCCGCTGCTCGGCCAAGTCCGCAAATCCGGGCTGTCCGAACGCTCGTTTTACCAATTGATGGGGCGGATTTTCGCTGAAAGTGGCGATGGGCTTGTCGCCGAGATCGAGCAGCAGTTGCGGCAAGCCAACGATCGTTTTTTGCGGGCGTTTGGCAGGATACTGCCCGCGCTGGGGGAAGAGGAGCTGTCGGCGCGGATTCATTTTATCCATGGAAGCCTGATTCATCTTTTGACGCATCAGCAGCATTTGAATACGAGCCCGGCCCCAGGCGCTCCAACGATGGAGGCATCGCTCTCGCGCTTGGTCCGTTTCGCCGCTGCGGGTTTGCGGGAAGGCTTGGAAACAGAGGTTGCGGTGGAGGAGGGGCCTCAGGCGTTTTTTGATTTTTGAGGGGGCGGGGGTGTTTTGATTTTTTCGGATTTCGGAGTGTTCAAAATTCGGGGTGCGCCTAGTTTCCTGCCCCCATGTCTGCCAAGATTCGCTTTACCTCCGCCACCGCCACCGGGCTTGTGCTCGCCAAAGTCGGCCATCCTCAACGGGATGAGCCGCTTCAGACTTCGAAAGAGGTCTTCAAAATCGCCGAGGAGGATCAGGAGGCGCTTTCCGCGATTTTCCTCAAGCCGTTCAAAAACCTCAGCGCCCACTGCTTCAGTCACCATTCCTCGCTCGATCAGCATGAGATGAACGCCTATTCGGCGGCTATTTTCGCGGCCGACGATGGTCTTCTGGAAAAAGGATGTGACATTGCCAAGCGCCTCTACGCCAAGTCGAACCACCCGAATATCAAGTCGGGCGACCTCTGCATTTCGCTGATCAAAAACATCGATATCGACGGTGAACTCACCCAAGGCCTGTGCATTTTGAAATCCGAGAGCGTCGTCCCGTTTCTCAGCATTTCCACCCGTGATGGCGACCTCGAACTGCACACCGAGCAGGGGATCAACCCCGAAAAAATCGACAAAGGCTGCCTGATCCTCAATCACTTGGCGAACAAAGGCTACTACGTGCTCACCTTTGATCGCACCGGATCGGATTCGCGGTTCTGGGTGCGGGATTTCCTGGGCGTCGTGCCGATCACTGACAGCCCGTTCCTGACCAACAAATATGCGAACATGGCCGTGGCTTTCCTCGAAAAGGAAAAGAAGGAAAGCCCGAAGCCCGCCTCGGACGATGCTCCGCCGTGGGATGCGTCCAGCGCGGCGCGTGACGCGATCACCTACTTCGAGGAGAAGGAGAATTTCAGTCTTCAGGAATTCGAAGAGCAGGTTCTGAAAAGCCCGGAGATCGCCGCGAAATTCGCCGAGCACCGCAGCAAGATCGAGGAGGAGCAAGGTCACCGCCTTGATGACTCCTTCGAAATTTCGAAAAAGGACGTGTCCAAGGCCAAGAAGAAAATCCCCTCGGTGATGAAGCTGGATACCGGCGTCGAAATCCGGCTCAAGCCCAACGTCGCCGCCGAGCCCGACAAATTCCTCGAACACGGCTTCGACGACGCGCGCAAGATGAAGTTCATCAAAGTCTTCTACCGCGAAGACCTCGCCGACTGAAATCAATCGGCTCCATGATCACCCGCGACTCGCTGCCCTTTCTCGGCGGCCAGAGCGTCGGGAAAAAGGCGATGACGATCAAGGTGGTGACGATGGACGGGCAGTCGTTGAGCGGAAATTGGGAAAAAGCGGCGATTCGCAATGCGGTGTTGATCATCCCGTTTTTCCCGCTGGTGGAGCTGTTGATCCTGCTCACCCGCGAGGGAGAGCCGGATCGGGGTCGGCGCTTGGGCGATGAATGGGCCCAGACCCAGGTGATCCTCGCGCCCGACCTTCCGGCTGAGGAAAAATCCGGGTGATTTCCCGGCTTTGCATCGGCGGCGGAATTTGCCAACTTCCCGCCATGGAAAGTCACGAGGTGTTGAGAGCGGCGCTGCAGAAAACCACGCCGAAGGCCGTCGCCGCTGAGTTGGGGGTGTCGCTGTCGCTGGTTTACAAGTGGGCGGAGACGCCCAGTGAAATGGGATCCGGAAGCAAAAATCCGTTGGATCGTCTGCTGCAAATCATCGAACTGAGTGGCGATACCGGGATTGTGGAATGGCTGTGTCGCCAGCAAGGCGGGCATTTTGTGAGAAATCCGGACGTCAGCCGCCACAAGATCGATCACGTCATTCCCGCGACGCAGCAGATCATCGGGCATTTCTCCGAGCTTCTGACGGAAATTTCGACCGCCGCCGTCGATCGCTCGGTGAGCAAGGATGAGGCCAAGGACATCCGGCAAGTGTGGGACAAGCTCAAGAGTTACGCCGAAGGTTTCGTCCGCTGCTGTGAAAATGGCGATTTCAAAGAGATGGCGGCGATGCCGCCGGTGCCTTTGGCGACCCACGCTGGCGCGGCGGCGAAGATGCGTTGATGGCCGTCCTTCGATTCGGCGGTTGTCGTGGCGGAATGGTGGGGGCATGGTCGCAGCAGGCGAGGATCTTGGTTGTTTGGATGATGGCTGGCCCTGGCGGTTGAGGTTCCGGCCCAGGACATCCCCGCGGGCGATTCGACCACGGACCGCAGTTTGCCGGCGCTCAAAGCCGTCGCCGAACCGCTTTCCACCGCCATCACCGAGCTCGCGCGGCTGGTGGCGGAACTGAGAATCGCCATTGCAGAAGAGCGCAAACAGCAACTGACCGCCCGGATCGACGAATGGCTGGATCATTCCGTTCGCCCAACTCACCATCGACCAAGGTGAACCCGCGTCGATTCGGGTGGAGAAAATCCCCGCCCCGCAAGAATGATGCGCAACCTTTCATCCGGCAGGCGGTTCTCAGAATGACTTTAGTTAAATTATGAAAAACACGTGGATAGTACCAGTTGCGGCGTTGGTGGTGGGAGCCGCTGGCGGATATATTTCCGGCAAAAACACCGATGCCGGGGGCGGTTCCACCGGCACCGAAGAGGTTTCCCAACGGACCCGCGCGAACGCCCGTCCCGGCTCGACCACGGCGGAGAACTCAAAGCGCAACACCCGCGGGACCAGTCCGGAGCAAATCGCGAAACTTGCGGGAAATTCCAGTCGGGTGCAGGCACTGCTTGAATTTTATGCCGGCCTCACCCCCGAGCAATTGGCGGAGGAGGCGACCAAACTCGACGCGCTGCCGATGAGCGAGCGTATCATGGCTTCGTTTCTTCTGTTTGGCCGGTGGGCGGAAGTCGACCCGACGGCGGCGATGGCCTTTTCCAACACCATGGGCATGGCCGGCGGATTCGTGCGGCCGACGATTTTGAAAAGCTGGGCCAGCGTGGACCCGGCAAACGCCGCGAAATACTACGGGGAAAATTCCCGTGAATTCGCGATGATGGACATGATGGGCGGCGGCCGCGGCCCCATGGGCGGCCAAGGTGCCTCCTCGATCATCGCCGCCGAATGGGCGCGTCAGGATCCGGCCGCCGCGATGGCATGGGCCAGCGGGCTGGAAAGCGGGAAAGGCCAGGCCATGACCTCGGTGGTGGCGGAAGTCGCCAAGACGGATCCGCGCAAAGCGGCGGAGATGCTCGCATCGATGGATTCCGACGACAAAGGCGGCGCCTATCGCGCGGTGGCCGAGCAATATGGCGCTCTCGATTTCAATGCCGCCCAGGCGTGGGTGCGGACGCTTCCGGCGGATGAGCAGGCGGAAGCCCTCGCTTCGGCGATTGGTGGTCTTTCCAACACCAACCCCGAGCAAGCGGCGCTTCAGGTGAAAAGCATGGAGGCCGGTGAAGCGAAGGACCGCCTGATCGGGGACATTGCCGGTGATCTCGCCCGTAAGGATCCCGCCACGGCGGCGGAATTCGTCAAGGCGCAGGACAGCGAGGATGCGCAACGCCGGGCGATGCGCGACTTGATGCCCGCCTGGACCAACACGGATCCCGCGGCAGCCCTTGTCTATGTGAACTCCTTCAAACCGGGCCCGGTCCGCGACAGCGCGGCGCAATCTTATGTCTGGAGCAACAACACCAGCCCGCCTTCCGAGTTGGTCCGGGTGGCGCGAACCATCACCGATGAGGATGATCGCAACCGGACTGAAGGCGTCGCTTACATGCGCTGGATGCGCGAGGATGCCGAAGGCGCGAAGGCTGCGGTGGAGGCTTCCGGGCTTTCGGACGAAGCCAAGGAACGCATCGTCGAGGGGCGCGGCATGTGGGATGGCGGCGGTGGCCGCGGCCGCGACCGCGAGCGCTGAGGCCGGATTGGATTTCAAACCGTGGTTCCTTCGGGAATCACGGTTTTTTCATTTCCGTTGATCGAGCACCCGGAACGCATCACCCGCGCCCGCAGCCTCGGTGAACGGATGGGCGGCGGAGCCACTCAGGAATTCCCTGAAACCCAGCAGCCGCTGCTCCGTCACCCACGGCGCGCTCCAGCGCATGAGATCGGAGAAATTCACGTCGGCGGTCAGATCCTGGCGGCCGGGGTTGTGATAGATCGCGGGGCCTTCCAGCCGCTGTTGGAAAAGATAGGCGCGGAGCGTGCCGTGCGGGCGGCGGTGATAGAGTTCCTCCGCCGTGGCCCCGTAGTCGATGGTGAGCATGCGCCCGGATTCCCACGCGGGCATCCAGTCGGCCAGATATTTCTGATAGGACTGGTGCACCTCGACGATCTGGCCCGGCGGGTGGCTTGCGGAAAACCCGGATGAATCCGGCAGCGGGGCAGGGGGCAGCAGGGATTCATGGGCGACCCGGTTTGCATCGAAACGCACGGCCATCTCCAGCCAGCCATCCGGAGTCTTGCGGAATCTTCTCACGGGGAAGGCGTCCACCAGCTCGTTGGAGAAAATCACCGCGCGGCCGTGGCAGGTTTGAAGCGCATCGGCAACGTGCCGGTGCCAGGCCGCCCGTTTGCCTAACAATCTGTGCTGGCGCTCCGCCAGCGGCCCGGAGGTTTCTATCAGATGGAGCCGGGTCCCCAGGCGGACCTGCCATGGCAGGAACCTGAGCACGGCGGCGGCGAGGGTGCCTTCACCCGGCCCGATCTCGATCAGGTCCCGGCAGCCGGTTTCGCGCAGCGCCCGGGCCGCCCATGCGGCGATGGCGCGGGCCGGAGCATCGGAGAGCATCGGCGCGGTGGTGAAGTCCCCGCGCGCGCCGACGCCGGCGATGCGCCGGGCATAGTAGCCGCGCTCCGGGTCATGGAGCGCCCAAGCCATGAATTGTTCGAACGGCACGGGGGTGTCGAATTTCATGATTTACGGCAGGCACAAAACAACCGCGATTCCTTGCGGAACGCGGTTGCTTGGAAATTTCCGGAGATCCGGAGGTCCGGTCAAGCGGTGGCAGCCTCCGCCTTGGACGCGGTGGTGCGGGCCTTGCGGATGATGCTGTTGACGGTCTCGGATGGCTTGGCACCGACGGCGAGCCACTTGTCGGCGATCGCGAGGTCGATGGTGTAGTTCACGCCTTCGATCTTGGGATCGTAGGTGCCGAGTTGCTCAATGTAGCGTCCGTCGCGACGCTTGCGGCTGTCAACGGCGACGATTTTATAGTAAGGACGGTCTTTGGTGCCCTTGCGGTTGAGTCGGATGGATACGGACATGGTAGAAGCTCTTGTGCAATGCCCGGAGACGGGCGGGCGCGGAAATTGCAAGATCCTCCGGGAAATGCCAAGCAGAATCTTGATCAATTTCCCGATTGTTTCGGACATCTTAAGTTTCCGCTGAAATCAAGGCATCAATCCGAGGTCTCGGGGCGGGAGATCAACGTGGTGAATTCATCTTCCAAGGTGGTGAGCAGCTCGGGATCCTCGATTTTTTTCCCATCCGCGGTGGTGATGTAGAGGGTGTCCATGGCGACGCCTTTTTCGGTGCAGATCCGGGCGTGGGCCGTGTTGAGAGCGTGTTGGTTGATGGCGCTGAAGAGGTCGTGCAGCAGGCCGATGCGGTCGAGGCCCTGGATTTCCACGGCGGTGCAGGTGGGGTGCAGGTCGTTGCTGACGTAGGCGCGGACGGGCACGGTGATGCCGTTGTCGGAGCGGGGTTTGAGGAAATTGACCTTGCGGCGGAGGAATTTTTCCGGGTCGTAGCTTTCTGCCAGCAGGATGGCTTCGAAGGTTTCGAGGAAGCGCTTGCGGGTGGAGGCGGCGGAAACGGGTTCGAAATTGGTGGTGCAGACGCGGAAGATGTTCACGACGATGCCGTCGGTGCGGGTGAACAGATCGGCCGAGAGGATGTTGATCTGTTGGGAGGCGAGGGCACAGCAGACTTTTTCCAACAGCAGCGGCTTGTCGCGGGCGGCGAGCACCATTTCGGTGTAGCCTTGGTCGGTGTGGTCGATCCACTTGATGCAGGAGGCGAAAGGGTCGGATTTTTCCGCTTCGCGTTGGAGGAAATGGCGGACGGTGCGGACCTGGGTGACGATGTTGGCAGCCTGGCGGAAATGGAAAGCGGCGGCGGGCATGCGCTCGAAGTGGCGGTTCACATCCGGGTGGTAGTCTTCGCGCATGATGCTGATGACCTGGTCGCGCAGGGCGAGGCGGTCGGCATCGAGCTGCATCGCGTATTTTTCCTTGCCGTCCTTGAGGAAATTGTGGGTGGCCTTGTGGAGTTGCAGCATCAGGCTCTCCTTCCAGCCGCTCCAGCCTTCGGGCGAGGTGGCGTTGGAATCGGCGAAGGTGAAGAGGAACAGCGCGTCGAGATTGGAGGTGGTTTTGACGATCGCGGCGAACTCGCCGATGACTTCCGGATCGTCGAGGTTGCGGCTGGTGGCGGTGCGCCAGAAGGTGAGGTGGTTATCGACGAGGAACATGATCAGCGTGCGGCGCGCGCCATGGATTTGCAGGCGGTTGCAAAGCCGCGCGGCCAGCATGGCCGAGCCGTCGATGTGTTCGCGGACGTTCTCGGCGCGGCCGGTGTCGTGCAGAATTACGGCGAGGTAGAGCGCGTAGGGGTCCTGGATTTCCAGGAACAAGCGGCGGTAGATTTCGCGGCGCGGTTCGGTTTCGGTGACGAGTTGGTCGAGTTGATCGACGCAGCGCAGCGTGTGTTCGTCGGCGGTGTAGCGGTGGAAAAACTCATGCTGGACGAGGCAATCGAGCGCGCCGAATTCCGGCAGATAGCGGCCGAGGAAACCGACCCGGTGCATCAGCCGCAGGATGCGGGCGACCTCGCCTTTCCGCACCAGGATGCCTTCGAAAATCTGGCGGTTGGTTTTGGCGTAGCGGAACGGGCGGTCGATGTCGTCCCAGTGGTTGGCGATGAGCCGGCGGATCTGTGGGCTGAGCTTGAGGTTGCGGAGCTGGCAATGCTGGAACAGCCGCATCAGGCGGTGGGGATCGTCCTTGAAAATGTCGGGGTTTGAAGGGAACAGGCGGCCTTCGCGGGCGATGAAGCCGTCGAACTCCTCGCGGCTTTTTTTGCGGAATGTCAGAAACGAGCGGAAGCCGGATTCCGCGCGCGTTTCCTGTTCGATCTGGAAGGTTTCCATCAGCGAGGTGGTGTGCTGATAGAGATGGCGGGTGTGACGGTAGTAGTCCCGCATGAAGGCCTCGACGCGGCGGAGGATGTCGCGTTGCGGGTAGTCGAACGCGGTGGCGACGACGCCCTGGAGCTGGAGCGTGAGCTGGTCGGTCGCCTTGTTATTGTGATAGTGGAGTTCGTTGCGCACGCGGTGGAGGAAGTCGTGGGCGGCTTCGATCTCGTTGCGGGTGTTGGCGGTGATGATGCGGTCCTCGACGAGCGCGGCGAGGTCGGTGCTGCCGCGTTTCACCCGGGCGACCCACAGGATGTTGTGGTAGTCGCGCAGGCCGCCGCAGCTTTCCTTGACGTTGGGTTCCTGCAGGAAAACGGTGTGGGAGTATTTCTTGTGGCGGTCCCGCAGGTCCTGGCGGCGGAGTTCGAAGAAGGCTTCCTGGCCCTTGCTGATGCATTCCTTGTCGAAGCGTTCCCGAAACTGGGCAAACAACGGTGGGTCACCGGCGATGAGCCGCGCGTCCATCAGCGAGGTTTTGTTTTCCTGGTCCGCCCTCGCTTGTTCGACGCACTCGGTGATGGAGCGGCAGGCGTGGCCCACCTTGAAGCCGACGTCCCACAGCAGATAGAGGATGTCCTGCACCAACTCGCGGAGAGGCTCGGGGAGCTTGGTCGAGGCGCGCGGCAGCAGGAAAAGGATGTCGATATCCGACCCCGGATTCAAGGTGCCGCGGCCGTAGCCACCGGTGGCGACGAGCGCGATGGGCAGCAGTTCGCCGCTTTTCCGGGCGTTGAGCGAGGCTTCGAGGATCGAGCGGATCACGGTATCGATCAGCTGGCCGCGGGCGCGGGCGACTTCCAAACCGCTGGCTCCCGAGCGGTGGTGGAGCAGGATGCGGTGTTCTTCGGTTTTCAAAAACCGCTTGTAGAGGGCGATCCGCTCGGCGGGCGAAAGTTGGCCTTGCAGGGCGGGCTTGAGAGCTTCGCGGGCGTGCTCTTCGAGGTTGTTGAGATGTTGCTGCATGCGGAAAGCTCGTGAGGGTGTCCCGTTTTTGGGTTTGGTCAAGCGAGGTGACCCATGCGGCTTCCGATGCGGGCGTAGAGCTCGGTTTGTTTCGCCGAATGGGTGGTGAGGTCGTCTTCCAGTTTTATCATACCGGGTTCGAAAAGCGTGAGGGTGGACGAGCCGCCGAAGGCGAAATAGCCCTTTTCCGCGCCTTTCTCCACCGCCACTCCGGGTCGGAAAGTCTGGGCGATGGTGCCGACGCAGGTGGCGCCGATTTCGAGGCAGAGCACGGTGCCGAAGCGCTCGGTTTTGAGCTCGGTGAGGGTGCGCTTGTTGGTCCACAGGTAGGCGAGCTTTTGGCGCAGGGCGATCGGATTGACCGAAAA
This sequence comes from Luteolibacter sp., assembly GCA_044369025.1. GTDB lineage: Bacteria > Verrucomicrobiota > Verrucomicrobiia > Verrucomicrobiales > Akkermansiaceae > Luteolibacter. Next base: position 532 of record JBIPMR010000031.1, on the reverse strand, counting down.
AAGCGGCCCGTCAAGCTCACGCGTCTCCCCCGGCACGCCCGCCGCCGGGAAGTGAAATCGATGATAATCCACCGGGCAAAGCCGCGAGAGGATCAGCGCGCCATCGGCATAGCGCGCCGCCAGCGCCGCATCACCGAGCAACCCCGGCAGCTCGAATTGCTGGCCCTTCACAAAAACCCCGGCGATCTCCGAGGCGCGCTCGAATCCCAAATGCCGCCCGTCCGCCGGAAAAACCACACTCGCCGGATCCGGGTCGATCGGCCGCGCCTCCTGCTTGAGCTTGCGATAGAAAAATTCGTTGAAACTCCGGTAGCTCTCCGGCTGCTCCGCGAAATCCTCCGGGTCCAAGCCGTATTGCGCGATGAACGGCAAAACCCGCGCCGCCGACTCCGGCGTGCTCATCCGCCGCCCATACCATTTTGAAAAAAACGGCCGCTTCACAAAGGCCTCCAGCGAGATTTTCCCGAGGGGATTGCCATACGACCAGCGCAGAAACCCCTCGCCGTATACATCTTCGGTTTCGAGAGCTGCC
>JBIPMR010000434.1:0-4200 GCA_044369025.1 Luteolibacter sp. | reverse complement strand
CCCATCTTATGAACCCGCCACACCTCTTCCCATCTCCCGTCACCCGGGTTGGCCGCTTGTTCCCGCGGCTTGCCATGCTCGTTTTCCTGTGCGCCGGGTTACCGGCGGTTCGTGCCGCCGGCGAGGACAAGCGCTTGTCAGTTTCCATCGACTGCATGGCCTATGCCGATGGGTTGAAAGCGGTCGTCGTGAAAATCGCGGGGGATCGTTATGAGAGCGTCGGCCTGCCCACGGCCAACATCGCCGAGGCAGCGGAGGCGCTCGTCGAGGATGGCAAACATCCGGTGGTGGCCAACGCGGAAATCGGCGCAATCCGGCAACCGATGATCGTTGTGCATCCCGCTGCCAAGGACGCAGGTCTGGCCTGCGACTCGAAGGCGGTGGAGGCGGATCCCAAGACATTTCCGCTCGGCAGCTTCAACCTGGTGAATCTTTCTCACCACCCGTTGCGGATCGTTCACGAGGAGGTGACGATCGAACTCGAGAGCGCCGGCGACCGGAGTTTCACTCCGGACCACGCCGCTGGCGAGTGATATCAACCTACCCGTTGAAACCCATCCAGCTCTTTCTCCAAACCCAAACATGACCTTTTCAAAATTCCAGCCCGCATGCTTCCAGCGGACCCGGATCCTGCCGCTGGCAGCCGGACTATGTTTTTCCTTGAGTGGGCCAAGCATGCGGGCGGCGACGATTGGGATCGGGGAGGTGACTTCGGCGCTCGGGCCGACGTTCTTCGTCGATGATGCGTCCACTGGCGGCGGTGACACCTCCGCCCTCGTGCAACCCGCCGTCGGGAGTTATACCCGGAGTTTCGCCGGGCTCGTGAACTCCTATCAGGGGCGGAGCCGTGTCATGCTGACCGGCTTCGGTTTCGCCACCGCCAATGCTCCGGCGGACCATACGGCCACCAGTCTGACGATCACTTTCACCTATCTCGGCGCCGACGAGTTGGTGGGTGGCGGCGACGACGTTGTCATGGGATCGGCAACCGGAAATTATCACTTCACCGCCAACGGCGAATATGTCTTCGCCTTCGACACGCCGATCACGGCGGACCTGGACATCACCGGGATGCGCTTCCTGATCCAGGTCGCTCCGGCCAACGCCACCACGAATGGCCGGGTGCGTTTCAAAACCGGAGCTCTAACCTACGAAGCCGCCATCGGCCCGAAATTCAGCGTCGCCGGGGTCGTCGCGCCGCAGCGGGTGAACCTGGCGAAATTCCAGCCGGTCACAGTCGATTCCACCAACGGCCAGTTCCTCGCCTCCTACGTGACCGACGGGGTGGCGGGCAATGAAAACCGCTGGCAGAGCAACGGATCCGGGCCGCACTGGGCGCGGGTGGATTTCCCCTTTCCGATCGAAGCGGGCAGCGCGCAAGTGTTCACCGGTTTTGATGACATCAATGCCCAGGCAAATTTCAAAATCCAGTATCTCAACGGCAGCTCATGGGTGGATGCGCCCGGCGCGGTGGTCACCGGCAACACCGACATCGAGCGCAACATCGTCTTCACCACGCCGGTCACCGCCTCATCGTTCCGCGCCCACAGCAGCGATGGCACCCTGCGGCTCCGCGAGCTGGCCTTGTATCCGCCTAACGGCGTCACCGGGTTTCCCCTCGGCGCCGATGTGAGATTGAATCTCGCCCAACAGCGGCCGGCCGTCGCCAACGCCAACACTGCCGGAAACTTCGCCCTTCTCGCCGTGGACGGCAGGGTGAACAAGGATTCCAAATGGCAGACCTCCACCGCCGGGACCAACTCGCTGGAGATCGACCTGATCGTGAGCACCAAAATCGGCAGCGCCCATTTCTACTCCGGCTCTCCCGGCGTCGGTCCGCTGGCGGATTTCGTCCTGAAATCCTGGGACGGCACCGCGTGGCAGAACATCCCCGGCGGCACTGTGACGGGAAACACCACCGCGGACCGGGTGGTTTCGTTCACCACGCCCGTCACCACCAGCAAGGTGCGCCTCGAATTCACCAACCCGGGAACCACCTCGGTGCGGGAGCTCTGCATCTTCCCGGCTAACAATGGCAACCCCGGCTATCCGCTCGGCAGCGGCGTGACTGGAGTGCCCCCGTCCGCTGCGGAGTTCGATGACTACACCGACGCGTTCTATCAGATCAGCAACCCGGCCGCCGGCACCTTCATCGCCGCGGGCGGCAGCGGGCAACCCGCCTTGAGCCAAGCCGGCCAGACCACCGGGCAGGGTCAATATCAGATCCTCCTCAACATCAGCACCGGCACCTATCGCCTGCGCAACCGCGCCACCGGCAACTGCCTGTCCGGCGCGCAACTTGCCATCGTCCCCGGTGAGCCGCTCACCGACGCTCCCTATGCCGCACTGCCCCATCAGGACTGGATCCTCGATCCGCTCGACGGCGGCGCGTTCCAACTCGTCAACCAATGGAGCGGCCTGGCCATCGACGTCCAGGCCGGCGGCACGGCTCCCGGCACCCCGCTGGTCCAGAACCCCGCCAACGGCTCCACCTCGCAACGCTGGCAGGCGCTGAATCCCGTCGGGTTTCCCAAAAAAGGCGTCGGCGGCGGCAGCTTTGTAAATTCCTTCAACGCCGACTGGATGTATGGCTGGGGACTGACCACTACCGCCACCCTGCCCGCCGGTTCGGTTTTCCAGCCCATGCAATGGGGCAACTACAATTGGACATACAACACCTCCGCCGCCTCGATCTGGAAGCTTTACCCGACCTGGCGAACCAACTCCCGGGCGCTGCATCTGCTGGGTTTCAACGAGCCCGATGCCAACAGCCAGTCGGGAAACTCGCTGGATACGGAAAACACGGGCGAAGCGGATTTCAGCCTCACGCGCTCGATGGAGAAGGCCGTCGAACTCTGGCCACGCCTGCTGTCGATGGATCTCCCTCTCGTCAGCCCGGCACCCGCCAACATGAACAACGGCTGGCTGGCGGATTTCTATAACAAGGCCAACGCCCTTGGCTACCGGGTGGATTACACCGCCCTCCACAGCTACCCGAGTCCGGGCGGCGGTTCCTCCGATGGTTTGGTCAACACCCTGCTATCAGGCCACAACACTTGGGGACGCCCCGTGTGGCTCACCGAGTTTTCCTTCGTGAACTGGAACGGCAGCGGCACCTGGACCGAGGAGGACAACTACAACTGCCTCGCCGAGTTCATCTGGCGCGCCGAGAGCCTGCCGTGGCTCCGCAAATACGCCCTGTTTGTTTTCAGGGAGGCGGGCCCCGGCAATCCGAACAACCCTCCCTCGCCCGCGCCCGAATTCCCCTGGAGTCCGGTCGGCCCGCGGTCGAACTCCCTCGACCTCAATGACAACCTCACCGCCTTCGGCAAACTTTATTCGGCGTGGGACGGCGATGCGGCGGTGAGGACGGACAAAACCTACTACATTCACAACAAAAGCACCCGCAAACGGCTGGCCAACCTGCTAGGTTCCGGGCCCAACGCCCGGTCGATCCGTGTCGACGACCACTCGCCCCGCTGGACTCTGGTTTCCACGGGTGCCTCCAACCGATACTATCTGGTTTCCTCGCGCGACGGTCGCCGCCTGAGTTATGCCAGCAGCGCCATCACCCTGGCTGCGGCTAACACCACCGGCACCGCCGTCGAATGGTCCCTCACCCAAAACCAATACGGCTGGTATTATCTCAACCATCCCGCCACCTCCACGCGCCTCCAGCTCGCCTTCAACAACACCACCAGCGCGGCCACCTACACCGTGGTCGCCAACACCAATACCGCCGATGCGGGCAAATGGCGCTTCATCGTTCCGCCGCCGCTGCAACCGCCGCCCGCCTGGTCGGGTGCCAGCGGCACCTCCTGGATCACGGCCGGCAACTGGACCTCGGGCAGCGTTCCCCTCACCGGCGACGCCGCGAATTTCGACAGCTCCTCCACCGCCAATCTGAACACAGTGTTGAACCAGGATTTCAACCTGGCGGGCGCGACCGTGACCAGCCCGGCCGGCGCGGTTTCCATCGGCGGCACGCACCGCCTGACGCTCGGCGCCAGTGGCATCGACCTCGCCGCTGCCAGCCAGAACCTGACGATCACCGCACCGGTGGTCCTGGGCGCGGCACAAAGCTGGAATGTCGCCAGCGGCCGGACCTTGAGCGTGAACGGCGGTGTCACTGGCAGTTCCTCCTTCACTGTCGAGGGTGCGGGCAAAGTCTCACTTGCAGGAGTGGCCACCCATACTGGA
>JBIPMR010000433.1:0-4201 GCA_044369025.1 Luteolibacter sp. | reverse complement strand
GCTCCTTCAACGAGCTCGACGTCCCGCCGACCCTCGTTTCCTTCGCGCTCGCGCCCGGCAAAGCCAGCCTTGCCCTTTCCCCGGAGTTCAAACAAACGGACTCGACCCTTTCCTTCGTGGAAGTTTGCCGGGATCCGGATCAACTCCCGGATTTCGCCGGCCTCCAGCAGACCGCCGCCGCGCTGCACCAACTGAACGTGGATGGAAAAATCCTGTCACTCCACCATATCGGCCAGGCCGGCATCGCCGCCGCCCTCGCGAAAATGGCCTTCGGCAACCACATCGGCGCGGAAATCAACGCCGATCTCGACCTCATCCGTGAGCGCTATTTCGGCTTCCTCATCGAGCACGATGAGCCGCTCCCCGTCGAATTCGGCGCGGCCACCCTCGGCACCACCACCGAGACCGGCGTGCTGGCACTCAACGGCGAAACCCACACGCTCACTGAACTCCAAGCCGCGTGGGAATCCACCCTCGAACCCGTCTACCCGACTCTAGCAGAGAGCAGCCAGGAGAAAGTGGAAATCATGGAATCCGGACTGTTCCAAATCCGCAATCGGAACACCACGCTCGCGAAACCCAGAGTCCTCATCCCGACATTTCCTGGAACCAACAGCGAATACGACTCCGCCAAGGCCTTCCGCGAAGCCGGCGCCGACGCGCAAATCCTGGTCTTCCGCAATCTAACCGCCAGACACCTCGAGGAGTCGATCAAGGCCCTCGCCGATCAAATTTTCAACAGCCAGATCCTGATGTTCCCCGGCGGTTTCAGCGCGGGTGACGAACCGGACGGCTCCGCGAAATTCATCGCCACCGTCATCCGCAATCCACGGGTGGCGGACGCGATCATGGACCTCCTGAAAAACCGCGACGGCCTGATCCTCGGCATTTGCAACGGCTTCCAGGCGCTTATCAAAACCGGCCTCGTGCCCTATGGCGAAATCCGCGATCCCGAAGCCGCCGCACCCACGCTGGTCCATAACAGCATAGGCCGCCACATTTCCTGTTACGCGAACACCCGCATCGTCAGCACGCTCTCGCCGTGGCTATCCAAAAACCAGTTGGGAGACATCCACAGCGTGCCCGTTTCCCACGGTGAAGGGAAATTCCACGCCTCTGCCGAAGTCATCGCCGCCCTTGCCGCGAACGGCCAGATCGCCACCCAATACGTGGACGAAACCGGCGCGCCTTCGATGGAGATCGCCGTGAACCCGAACGGCTCGCTTGCCGCGATCGAAGGCATCACCTCGCCCTGCGGCCGGGTCTTCGGCAAAATGGCGCACACCGAACGCGCCGGCTCCTGGGTCGCCAAAAACCTACCCGGTAACAAACACCAGCCGATTTTCGAAGCCGGCGTCGCCGGGTTTGCCTGAGAATGATCGCGGCGGACCGCGCGCCGTGATCGTTTTCAAACGTGCCCGCTTGTTGCAATCACCAGCGGGCAGTGGATATTGTGGAGTTTCGCAACTTTCACTTTCCATGAAAGCATCCCCCCAGATCCGGACCGGCACCACTACCGATGAAATCAAGCAGGCCTTCCTCGAAAACCTGAGCTGCGGCATGGGCCGCGTCAGGGCCGTCGCGACCCGACATGACCTCTATTTCGCGCTGGCGCTGACCGTCCGCGACCGCTTGTTCCAGCGCTCGGTCGCAAGCATGACCAACCTCGGTCTCACCAACACCCGGCGCGTCGCCTACCTGTCCGCCGAGTTTCTGCCAGGCCCCCACCTGGCTAACAACCTTCTCAATCTCGGCATCACCGAGGCCACCCGCGCCGCGCTCGCCGGGCTCGGCCACGATCTCGATGAAATTCTCACCCAGGAAGAGGAACCCGGACTGGGCAACGGCGGGCTGGGTCGACTGGCGTCCTGTTATATGGACTCGCTCGCAACCGTCGAGGTTCCGGCGATCGGTTATGGCATCCGATATGAATTCGGCATCTTTGATCAGAGGATCTGTGATGGCTGGCAGTGCGAGGTCACCGACAAATGGCTGCGCTTCGGCAACGCCTGGGAAGTCGCCCGGCCGGACATCGCCTTCGACGTCGGATTCGGCGGACACACCGAGGCTTGGACGGATGAGCAGGGTCACTCCCGGATCCGCTGGGTTCCCGCCACCAAGGTCATGGGCGTCGCCTACGACACTCCGATCGCAGGCTATCAGGTTGTCACCTGCAACACCTTGCGGCTGTGGAAGGCCGAGGCCATCGAATCCTTCAACTTCGAAGCATTCAACCATGGCGACTACGACCGCGCGGTCGAAGACAAAGTGGCCTCGGAGACGATCACCAAGGTGCTCTATCCCAATGACGAGGCCCACCAAGGCAAGGTGCTGCGGCTCAAGCAGCAGTTTTTCTTCAGCAGTTGCTCGCTGCAGGACATGCTGCGCCTGCAGAAACTGCTAGGAAGCACGCCGCAGACTTTTCACGAAAGTTGGGCGGTGCAGCTCAACGACACCCACCCGGCGGTGGCGGTCGCCGAGCTGATGCGGTTGCTGGTGGACGTTCACCAGCTCGCTTGGGACGAAGCCTGGGAGGTCACCCGCGCCACCTTCGCTTACACCAATCACACGCTGTTGCCCGAAGCGCTGGAGAAATGGACCGTCGATCTTTTCGCCTCACTGTTGCCCCGGCATCTGGAGATCATTTATGAAATCAACCGCCGCTTCCTCGACGAAGTGCGCGCCGCCTTTCCCGGGGATGATGCGCGCCTGGCCCGCCTTTCGATCATCGATGAAAGCGGGCCGCGCTACGTGCGGATGGCCCATCTGGCGAGCGTCGGCAGCCACAAGATCAACGGCGTCGCGCAGCTGCATTCCGAGTTGCTGAAACAAACCGTGCTCTGTGATTTCGCGCGGCTGTGGCCGGATAAATTCTGTAATGTCACCAACGGCGTCACCCCGCGCCGCTTCGTTGCGGTTGCCAATCCACAGCTCGCGCAGCTCATCACCGGACGCATTGGCGAGGGCTGGCTGCGGGACACCACGGAACTCCGCCAGCTTGAACCACTGGCGGATGACCCGGAGTTTCAAACCCAGTGGCGTGAGGTGAAACTCGCGAACAAACGCCGGCTCGCCGCGCTCATCGCCGAGCGCACCGGCATCACGGTGAATCCCGAATCGCTCTTCGACATCCTCGTCAAACGCCTCCACGAATACAAACGCCAGCACCTGGACGTGCTCCACATCCTGACGCTCTATCTGAACCTGCGAAAGAATCCCCAGGCCACCATGCCCGCCCGCACCTTCATCTTCGGCGGCAAGGCGGCGCCCGGTTATTTCATGGCCAAGCGCATCATCAAGCTGATCACCGCGACCGGCGATCTGGTGAACCACGATCCCGCGGTCCGTGACAGGCTGAAAGTCGTTTTCTTCCCCGACTTCAACGTCAAGAACGCCCACTTCATCTATCCGGCCGCGGATCTGTCCGAGCAGATCTCCGTCGCCGGCAAAGAGGCGAGCGGCACCGGCAACATGAAATTTTCGTTCAACGGCGCACTCACCATCGGCACGCTCGACGGCGCGAACGTCGAAATCCGCGAAGAAGTCGGGGAGGAGAATTTTTTTCTCTTCGGCCTCACCGCTCGCGAGGTGGATACCCTGAAAACCCACGGTTACCGGCCGCGCAATCATTACGAACAAAACGCCGGACTCCGCGAAGTCATTCAATTCATCGCCAGCGGCGCGCTTGGCGGCGGCGACCCCGAATTGTTCCGGCCCATCGTGGAGAACCTGCTCCATCAGGATCCCTTCCTGGTGCTCGCCGATTACGCGGCCTACATCGAAGCGCAGGCCCGCGTGAGCAAGCTGTGGAGCGAGCCGCAGGCATGGACCCGGCAGTCGATCATCAACACCGCCCGCATCGGCAAATTTTCCTCGGACCGCTCGATTCGCGATTATTGCCGGCAGATTTGGAAGGTGGAACCGATCTCTCGCAACTGAGCCCCGCTGGTATTCACTCCAACCGGAACCCCTTGTCCCGCGAAACCGCCCCCCGCGAGCCATGCGCGTCACGTTAACGGTAAATTCATGGAGCGGCGGACTCCGCTCCGCCGATGCCCACGAAAAAGCCAATGAGTGATGGCGAAGTGCTTGCCATTGACTCTCCGTGGTCTGGGCGAATCGGAGTATCGCCCCTCCTTGTGCTCCGCACGCGGGCCGTTGCTCCTTAACTTGACGCGCATGCCCGCGAGGGGACCAGCCG
>JBIPMR010000432.1:0-4203 GCA_044369025.1 Luteolibacter sp. | reverse complement strand
CTTCGGGCCGATCAGTCTGACACCGGTGCGGGCGGAGTTGTAGTGGACCTCCCATTGGGTGGCGAAAAAGGTGTCGATGTCTTCGTCGAGGAAGAAGTCGGGGGAGCCGTGGGGGCCGTAGAGCACGGCGATTTTCCAGTGGTGGGTTAAGGAGAAGGGACACTCTTGTGCCTTGCTTGTGGGGACAGGAGTGTCCCCACTCCTTATGCCGAGCACGTCGCCGGGCAGGAGCGCGCGGCCGAAGGGACCGCCGAATTTTCCTAACGTGAACGTCGAGCGGCTGCCGAGATATTCCGGCGACTCGATCCCGCCGGCGACGGCGAGATAGGCGCGGGCGCCGGTGCCTTCGAAGCGGCCGATCTTCAACACGTCGCCGGCGATGATTTCGATGGCTTGATGCATCGGTAAGGGTTCGCCGTTTTTCAGCATCAAGGCGGACGCGCCGACCACCGCGATGGTGGTCGCGGTGTTGAAGCGCAGCGTCGGGCCGGTCATGGTGATTTCCAGGGCGGCGGTGCCTTCGGGGTTGCCGACGAGGCGGTTCGCGAGGCGGAGTGATAGATTGTCAAACGGCCCGCACGGCGGCACGCCGACTTCCCAATAGCCGACGCGGCCCGGCCAATCCTGGACGGTGGTCATGGTGCCGGCGGCGACCACGTCGAAGGTGTTTGGCTGATAGATGAAGTCCGCCATGTCGCGCATGGCGACGCCGCCATCGAGATAGGGCGTCCAGCGGACAATCCCGCGGAGGTAGCGGAGATTGGTCTCGATGCCGGAAATTTTGGTTTCATCGAGCGCCTGTTCGAGCTTGCTGACGGCGGCGGCGCGGTCCGGCGCGTGGACCATGACTTTGGCTAACAGCGGATCGTAAAACGGGCTGACTTCGGTGCCGGGAACGATCCAGCCGTCGCAGCGCGTCCATTCGGGGAAGCCGGCTTCGGTGAGCAGTCCGCAGCTCGGGCGGAAGTTGTGGTTCGGGTCTTCCGCATAGACGCGGGCCTGGATCGCGCAGCCGTCAGGCCGGGGCGCGGCGGCGGGCATTTGCCAGTTTTCGTCGAGGGCGAGGCGGGCCATCCATTCGACCAGGTCGATGCCGGTGACCAGCTCGGTGACGCCGTGCTCGACTTGCAGGCGGGTGTTCACTTCGAGGAAAAAGAAGTCGTCGCGGTCGGCGTCGTAGATGAATTCCACGGTGCCGGCGGAGCGGTAGTTCACGCTTTCACCGAGTTTCACCGCGGCGGCGTGCAAGGCGGCGCGGGTGGCGTCTGATAGGCCGGGCGCGGGGGTTTCTTCGAAGACCTTCTGGTTGCGGCGCTGGACCGAGCAATCGCGCTCGCCGAGGGCCAGCACCCGGCCGTTGCCATCGCCGAAGATCTGGACCTCGACGTGGCGGCCGCGCTGGATGAAGCGTTCGATGAAGACGCTGCCGGAGCCGAAGCTGCGCTCGCTCAAGCGCACCACACTTTCAAACTCACGCAACAGTTCCGCTTCGTCGCGGCAGACTTTCATGCCGATGCCGCCGCCGCCGGCAGTGCTTTTGAGCATGACCGGGTAGCCGATTTCTCCAGCAGCGATGACCGCGGCCTGCGCATCTTCCAACAGACCGGTGCCGGGCACCAATGGCACGCCGGCGTCGCCTGCCAGGCGGCGGGCTTCGTGTTTGAGGCCGAAGGCGATGATTTGTTCCGGCGTGGGGCCGAGCCATTTGACCCCGGCGCTTTCGCACATGCGGGCGAAGTCGGTGTTTTCACTCAGCAGTCCGTAGCCGGGGAAAACGGCGTTCGCGCCGGAGGATCTGGCGATTTCGATGAGCTTTTCCTTGAGCAGATAACTCTCGGAAACCGGGCCGGGTCCGAGGTGGTGGGATTCGTCGGCGAGATCGACGTGGGGCGCGCCATGATCGGGATCGGAGTAGACGGCGATGCTGTGGTAGCCGAGTTGTTTGAAAGTGCGGATGGCGCGGGCGGCGATTTCCCCGCGGTTGGCGATGAGGATTTTCATGGAAATGGGGTGGATTCAGGCGAGATGAATCTCGCGGTCCGTTTGGAAGATGAGAACTTCGACGGGGGTGGGGTTCCAGCCGTTGCAGGGATTGTTGAGTTGCGGGCAGTTGGAGATCAGGCAGACGACGTCCATTTCGGCGCGCATTTCGACATATCTTCCGGGAGCGGAAATGCCGTCCGCGAAGGTGAGTCCGCCGTCCGGGGAGACCGGGACGTTCATGAAGAAGTTGATGTTGCAGGTGAGGTCGCGCTTGGTGAGTTCGACGTTCCATTCCTGCGCGCCGCGGATGAAACTGTCGCGACAGGCGTGCATGCATTCCTTGTCGTGGGCGTAGCGCATGGTGTTGGACTCGCGCGAACACGCGCCGCCGAGCGTGTCGTGGCGGCCGCAGGTGTCGGCGGTGATGGTGAGCATCGGGTTGCCTTCGGTGCTCATGAGGCGGGTGCCGGTGGTGAGATATAGGGCGGCTTGTTGTTGGATGGTGCGGTCCGCGCTGTAGCGTTCGGTGGGATCGGCAGCGGAGAAGAAGAGGGTGTCGGCGGCCTGGTTTCCTTCGAGGTCGAGGATGCGCAGGGTCTGGCCTTGTTTGATTTCGTGGACCCACCAATCGCCGGCGGGGATGACTTGGCGGTAAATGGCATTTTCCGGGTTGAGAGTGCTTTCGGTCATCAGAAGCGGAGGGTGTGATAGGTTTGGTTGTTTTCCCAGGCGCGGAGGTTTTCCGGGCGGATGGCGAGCGATGGATCGTCCGGGGAGGGGGCATCGCCGGTGAAGACTTCGAGTTTCACGTGGCGGTGTTGGTAGACCGGGTCGGGGTCGAGCGGGTGCTGGCAGGTGTTGAGCACGACGAGCGTGTCGATTTCGAAGCGCAGTTCGATGGAGTCGCCGGGTTTGGAATTTCCCGCGACGAATGAGAGGTGGCCTACTTCATCGGCGACGACCTTGCTGAAAAGGTTGAGATTGGGGATGAGGTCCTTTTTACCGAGTCCCCATTTGGCGAGTTCGATGAGGAAGCAGTCGCGGGCGTTGCGGTTCCAGTCGTTGCGGGCCTGCTGATAGTTGTTGGCGCCGTATTTCGCGAGCACGCGGCCGGCGTCGGAGTGGCCGCAGACGGTGTCGTGCCAGCCGACGGAATCGGCGGTGATCGAGGCGAGCAGGCGGCCCATGTCGGAGTGCAGGCAGTAGGGGGCGCGCAGATAGAAGATGTGTTGGCCCTTGAGGGTGTCGGGCATGTTGTAGCGCTCGGTGCGTTCGAGGGCGTTGTAGAGCAGCATGCCGACGTTGCAGCCGCCGTCGAGATCGGTGAGGCGGAGGCGTTTGCCGCGGGAGACGACGGCGGACCAGATGCCGGCGCCGTGGAGTGTTTTTTCGAAGAGGGGCGTCATGGGAGTTTGCCGTTGGATTTGGCGTGGAGCGGCGGGATGAGGTGCGGGGTGAGCGTGAGGTGGGCGGTTTTCACGCCTTTGCAGGTGACGAGTTTGTTGGCGATTTCCCGCAGCGTGCGGGCCGGGCCTTGCATGAGGATGACCTCGAGCACGTGGTCGTCTTCGAGCAGCACGTGTTGCGAGGAAATGACCTCGGTGATGTGCTCGCGGAAGATCCGCGAAAGGTCGCGCAGCAGGGTGCTTTTGGATTCGTCGTAAACCAGCGTGAGCGTGCCGGCCATCAGTTCGGTGCCGATTTTTCCCAAGTGCTGGGCGGCGTGTTGGTGAATCATTTCGGCGACTGCCTGCGAGCGGCTGTCGAAGCCGCGCTCGGCGACGAGGCGTTCGAAAGCCTGGAAGGTTTCTTCCGGCATCGAGACAGTGACGCGTCTCAGGCTGTCTTGATTCATGGGGTCGCTCATCTCCGGGGGAGACTAAGCAGGGTCGGGGCCAGTATGAAGAAATTTTTCAGGTTTCATACTCAGTCCTGCATTTTCCGTTCCGGAGGGACAGCGCGAAATTAGCTGGTGGCGTCAGCCACCGGACTCGGATCTGGGAGCGCGAGTCTGCGATTCGCCTGACAATGGAAAGCCAAAGTGGGCCGGAACGGCTGTTCTTTGGCTACGCAATGGCGGCGAGTTTGAAACTCGCGCTCGTGCGAACGCACATCCATGAAATCAACCCGTGAAAGTCTGAGTCATCCCGAGACGAGCTACAGGGAAGGTATCATGTGGACGCGTCGAATGGGAGCGCAGCGGACATAGAGCACCCGGAG
>JBIPMR010000431.1:0-4205 GCA_044369025.1 Luteolibacter sp. | reverse complement strand
ATCCCAACTGGGATTCAACACATCACACGTCTGATTGAGAACCAGAAAGGCGTCTGCCCCCGCTTGATTTGCGAACACTTCATGCTCAATGGCACCGGCTTCGATGATCGAACCCTGACGCCAACCGAGTTTGATAAGTTGTTCGCGGATGTCGGACACTTTGGCTCATCCGTGCAGGTTTGAAGTCCTGAGAAATTCCGATCGGGCTGTGGACCAGCGCTTCACAGCTTCCGGGGTGGCGCTCTCCTTCTGAGGCACTCCGAAGTCGCTCGCGGCTCGTCGCTCGGCCGCAATGCCGTTTTCAGTTCGCCTCGCCCCGGTGATGCGCTGATCCAGCAGATCACGAATGCATTTAGGGTCCTGATTCTCCGCCTTGAGGAGATCGAACAGAGAAGGTTCGCCGGGCTCGTTGTCCGTCAGCCAATGATCCATGCTCATGCCTGGAAATGAATCACGCCATTTGGCGGCTAAAAGAGAAACGCGTTCGAGCCTAGCCCGGTTTTCACCGGACGGCTCGCTTTGACCCTTGATCCATTGATAGATGGTGGGGCGCGAAACCGCCAGGACATCGGCAAGCGCAGAGGTGGAAAGGCCGAAAGCCTCGCGGATGGATTCGAGTTTTTGCGGAACCGTGATGGGGGCGATGGCTTGCTGGCCGTTCTCCGTCTGGATCAACGGCTGCTCTTGAAAAGCGATTGCCGCACCGGGGCTGATTGCAGCACCTAGGAGCACACCTCCAAGAAGCCTCGCCGGCAGGGTTGATTGCGAGCGCCATGAAGGGGCTGAGGTGGACGTGATGACGCCGTAAAAGGACTCATACGAGTATGCCGGAAAAGCGGCATCCGTCTTTCTGAAATCAAATGTCGGAAGGTCTGTTATTTCCATTGTTGGATGGCGTGTTCGGTGACGGAGGTCCGGAAAGTGAGTTCGAGTAAATCGTGAAGTCCCGCGATGGCGTCCACGGAGACAGAGGGATCGAAATCTTCAGGTCCGACCCGTCCATGATCATTGTCGAGGATCGCGAAAGGTTCATTGAGGTGGAACTCAAAAGGCAGCTTCAAGTTGCACGGCATCAGGTCTGCCGGAATCGGCATTCCCGCATGCATGGTGATGCAACGTGATACCAACCGGCTCGATAGTTCGGTGACCATAACGGTTTCCGAGAAGCTGCCGATTCGCTGGGCATTCGGCAAATTGGGGTGGCCCAACAGTTGCGGTTGAAGCCAAGTGACAAAGCTGGAGTCGAACCCGATGGGAATGACGTTCACATAGCGCAGGCCGTAACGGTGAACCTGCGATGGTGCGACAATCTGATGCAGTGTTTCCACCGCGAGTTTGAAGGTTTCCTCCAAGTCCTCAAAACAGCTATATTCGGTTGTCTGGACTGTGATGGCGTCGAGATTGAGCTGGATCATGCTGGTATTCGCCTTGTTGACGAATTCCCACTGGGTGGCGCGGCGCTCGGCCACCGGCTTGCCTTCGACGACGAATTGATTATGGATCTGGTTCTCGCGTATTTCCGGGAACCCCGCCTTACGGAGGCGTTCCTGAATTTCGGGCACGTAGCTTTCCATCGCCTCGACGGGACTCACCCGGACTTGGGCCAGGACGAGCGCGACAGGAGCGTTTGTCAGAGCAAGAGGATCGCGGATACGCTTCAAGGTGAAAGGGGTTTACAGAAAACTTTACACCATGAGCGAGGGAAATCTCGCGCATTGTCTGAAATTTTTCTAAATACCCCTCGGCTCCCCTTCTTGGACCAAACTGAAGAAGTCTTCGCGCTTCACCGGCTTGACGTCTGCGGCGGGGTTTTCAGTGAGGGCGAAGCGGACGGCTTTGCGCCAGCCGCGGCCCTTGCCGTGGAGGGCGTGGCCGGTGGCGGCGTTGGTCATGGTGAAGAGCCACCAGCGTTCTTCCGGGGCGAGGCCGCGCCAGTTGGCGATGGCCACCGGGATGAGTGCGGGGTCCGCGTCCTCGATGGCCCAGGCGAGGAGGAGCATTTCCTTGCCGAGCAGGCGGGAGACGGGGGTTTGACGTTTGCCCCAGCGGCCGGCGGTGAGGCCAAGGGATTTGAGGCGCTCGTTGAACTCGGACTTGATGGCCTCCGCGATGCCTTCCCATTTCGAAAGTGGCAGAACGCAGCGGAGTTTGTCGTCCTCCTTGCCGAGGGCGAGGTGGAGTTCGCGGCGGGCTTCCGCATCGTCGTAATGGAAATGCTCGGACAGAAAGACGTTGTCGTCCTTGCCCGTGGGCAGGGTAACCATGAAGTGGTGCTGCGAACGCGCGGGCTGGAAGCCGAAACCATCCGCCTTGGGGGCAACCGGCTTTGCCTTCGCTTTCGCTGCTTTGCTCTCTGCGGCAGTGTTATATTTAGTTTTCGCGCTCATTCCGTGTGACGACTTGGGAAACCTCGTGCTCTTTCAGTTCGGTTTTGTGGTCGCCTACCCAATCAAGCAGGTCCTGGCCGGAAGAAAAGGAGAGACCATCGCAGGACAACTGAACCTCCCCTGCCCCGACGATTTCGCGAAGGGGATGGAGGATTTTTTCCAGCATGGGGCGGTCGAGGGACATCGAGGCATCGGTGTTGAACTCCGCCCAAGGGGAGGAGCCGACCATCACGCGCGGGCCGAGGATTTTCGCGCCGACTTTTTCGATCCGGGCGAGGAATTCGTAACTCTCCTTGGTGGTGTCAAAAGAATGCGCGCGCTTCCAGGTGGCTGGCTTGGCGGGATCGATGGCGACCGCTTGATTGCCCTTTGGCACATCGGCGCGGAGGTTTTCGGAGCGGATGCCGTCCTTTTCTGCGATGGCGAGCACGCAAATGGTGCCGTCGGGCACCGGGAAGGGATCTTCATAAACTCCGCTGGCGGTGGAGGGTGTGGAGCCATCGGTGGTGTAAAAGATGGGAACGGGCGGGGCGGCGAGAATTTCGCACATGCGCTGGCTGCCCTGCTGGAAGAAGCGGCTCTTGAGCGTGACGCGGTTCTGCCATGGGGACGCCGGGCCAGTATCGTGCTGACCGGTGGAGTCCACCGCGAGGAAGCTGAGCCGGAGATCGGTGGTGGCGAATTTCTGGAGATCGGGCACGAGAGCACTGCCGGTGGTGGCGGGGCCGCCGATTTCGTAGTGGACCTTGTCCGCATGGACGGGCACGAGGCGGAGCAGCATTTCGCCGGTGGCGTCGTCGCGTTTGAGTTCCTGTGCGCGGACGGATGTGACGGGCGGGGCGAAGGGGCCTTTGTCAACGAGGCTGCTGTTTTCGCGCCAGGCGTCTTCGAGCAGCATTTTGGATTTCAGCGAATCGAGGGCTGACGGGATGTGCCACTGCCATTGTGGATTCGTGGCGGAGCGGCGTTTCACCTCGGCGAAATCCATGACCTGCTGGGTGAATAGGCGCTGTTCGCATTTTTTCCGGAAGGTGTCCGAATCGATGTCTTCGGTGAACTTCTGTTTGGACTTGAGGGTGTCGCGGATCTGGCCCTCGCCATTGTATTCGTTGCCCTGATAGTTCATCAGGAAATCGGCAGCAGCGAGACCGTCCTTCGATGGGTAGTGGAGGCGGTCGAAGCCCTCCTTGGCGGCGCTGAGGAGCTGGAGCAGGATCTTGTCGCGAAGTTCGCGGGCACCGACGAGCTGGGGATCGGTATCAGGGGTTTTGTCGTTTTCGAGTTCCTGGATGATGCCGCGGATGGCTTTGAGTTCGGCGGAACGTTCGAGCAGGCGGTCGATGACTTCGCGCTCGCCGGTGAGGAACAGGACGCGGTTTTTGTAGGTGGCGTCGTCGTAGAATGCCTTGAGCGAATCGGCGAGGCCGCCGCCGGGTGCCGGCTCGGCGACCACGAGCAGGATGTGGTCCTTGTCGAGCTTGAGTTCGTCGGAGGGGGTGAGGGCGACAACCGATTGGTAACAATCGCGGTGTTTGTCCGGCTTGAAGATGGTTTCGAGGAAGGACTGGAGTTCCTTGAGTTGGATCTCGCGGGTGTAGCCCTCGGCGGTGGACTTGAGCTTGGCCACGACGTTTTGCACGTCCTTGAAGAACATGCGGCCTTCGCGATCCGTGTGCAGATACCAGGCGCGGGTGGAGAAGACGCCAAGCACGTCCTTGCGCAGGCGGGAGATGTCGCGGCCGGGTTTGCAGAGGAAGGCGACGGAGTCGTTCATGCCGAGGCCGACGGTGGCACCTGAAACGTTGGCAAGCGATGAGA
>JBIPMR010000029.1:0-12811 GCA_044369025.1 Luteolibacter sp. | reverse complement strand
GCCGCTACAAAGGCGCACGTCCGGTGCCCGATGCATCGCCCGCGAAGACTATCGCCATTCCGGGCGACTTCGCGCAGTGGGCCGATGTGAAGCCCATCTATCTCGACGACCTGCACGACACCACGCATCGCGATCACGACGGCGTCCCCGGCGCAGGTCGCTACACGAACCATACCGGCCGCAACGATCTCGACACCGCGCATGTCACCCACGATGCCACGCATCTCTTCTTCCACATCACCACCCGCGAACCGCTCACGCCCGCCACCGACGCCGACTGGATGGTCCTGCTGCTCGACGCAGATCAAAACAGCAGCATGGGCCGATTCGGTTACGAGCTCCGCATCAATCAAACGCGGCCAGCTTCCGACAAAGCCAGCATTGAGCACTGGAACGGCAAGACTTGGGAACCGGCAGGTGCTGCCACGCTTCAACTTGGCACCAAGGAGCTCCACCTCGCCATCGAGCGCCGCCTGCTTGGCATGGCCTCTGACAAGCCCGTGAGCTTCGATTTCAAATGGACGGACAACATCCCCGCTAATGCCGAAGCCATGGACTTCCTCGACCAAGGAGACACTGCGCCGAATGTGCGATTCAACTACCGCTACGTCGCCCCCGGCCACCCTTAGCTCTCCGGCCCATGAAACACTCCAGCTGCCCCGGATCTATCCCGCCCGCCATCACCCGGCGCGGCTTTCTTCAGCATGCCTCCGCTGGATTCGGCATGCTCGCGTTCAACGGATTGTTTTCCCTGGAAGCCCAACCGGCCGCAAAATCCACGCTCACGCCGCTGGCGCAAAAACTCCTCCACGGCAAGACTACGCAGTGCGATTTCGCGTTTCCCTACTATCAAAACCGCAGCGCCATGAGCATTGCCGATGAGGTCGTGGCCAACGGTTACACCGGCGTGTATTACTTCGTCTGCGCGGACAAGGCCACGCGGAAAGACATCATCGTGGAGCTGCAGAAACGCGGCATTCCGGTGGCCGCCATGGTCATCGCCTCAGGTGCCTACTTTCCAGTCTCCGAACGCCCGGAAGGCTGGGAGAAATGGCGCATGGAGTTCACCAGCAAGCTGCTTGATGAGTATCAATTCATGTCCTACGTCCACAAGGATTATGCCGAGTGGATGAAGCGGCGCATGGTGAGACTCATCAACGATTACGGCTTCAACGGTTTCACCTTTGCCGAGGCCATGTATCCGATCGCCGACGGCCTGGAACGTGCCAACGTGCTTTATGGCGACATCTCGCCTGCGTTTCAAGAGGCATTCAAACGCGATACCGGCCACACGGTTTTTCCCGAGTTCGTGAACCGCGACGCCGCGAATTATTACAAGAAAATCCCCGGCGTGTATAAGGCGTTGGTGGATTACCGCGTGAAAACCGTCAACGCCTTCTATGACGAAGTCATCAACGGCGATGGCGGCGTGCGCAAACAGTGCCCGGGCAGTTTTGTCGCCACCTGGACGCTTGGCATCAATCTGCCGGACGGCGTGGAAAAACTCCGCGAATGGGAAGGCAACGACATCCCATCGATGATCCGCCAGGTGAAGCCGGACATGCACTTCATCCAGACCCACGCGCCGGATTGGATCAACCCCGCGCTCAAGCCAGATTATCCTCTCGGCTACAAGCCGTTCTTTGATCTGGTGAAACAAACCGATCCCAATATGCCTGTCGGTTTTCAGGGGGATTTTGTATCGCATCTCGCCATTCGCCGCAATCCGGAATGGGTCCGGGAATGGTATGCAACCTGTGACACCCTGCCGATCGAAAGCACGACCTATTACGAGTTCTCCCTGCGCTGGAATGTCTATCAGGAAGCACCCAAGCTCGTGAGGATCCGCAAAGCACCGGTCAACACCCTGGTTCTCTCGTTCGACCAGCGGCTCGCCAAGGACTGCGAGGCCCTGGTCACCGGCAAGACCATCATCACGGATCAGGCTGGCCGCGCTTATGTCACCCAAAAGGCGGAGGTTGACGGCAGCCTGCTCACACTTGTCCTCGATGCCGATCCCGCGCCCGGCGAACCACTCACCGTGCGCCTCGACGGAATTCGCGATGACCCGGCCCACCGTTTCGCTCGTGAGGGGCCCGTGCAGCCGATGCCCAGAGGAGAAGCAAATCCGGTCGAAAAGAGCGTCTCCGTAACCCTCCCTTTGGAATAACACCATACGCCCTGATTTACCGACGCCGCTCCCCGTTCTCACCGTCCTCACCGTCCCCAGTGCGGCGGGCGAGAAAGCAATCTCCAAGCAGACAGAAACCTGACAACACTTCGACTCGAGGATCCGTCAGTGCCACGCCTCGCTTTGCAGGTCGTAAGTAACTGAAGACGCCCCTGTGGAGCAGCCCCAACACCCACCACGATCAACTCATGACACCACGCATCCTCATCATCGGCATCGCTCTCATCACTGCCTGCGGCACAATCCTGGCCGCAGACCCACCGCCCGCGCCGATCGATCCGGCGGCTGCGGGGACCGACGCGGAAAACAGCACGCTGCGGCGCATTGCGGTCTTGAGGGAGCGACTTGGGCGCATGAATCGAATGGCTCACAAAGACCTCCGCCTAACGGATCAGAACAAATCGGCCGGGATCATCGCCGAGTTGCTCAATCGTGCCGAGCAGAGGATTCACAATCTGCTGCCGCCAGGAAAGTTCGGTTGGAGTTGGGCTGGTTTTGATCCTCCGGCGGAGATGACTGCTCATGCGGAGTCATTGCTCAATATTCTCGCCACGGGCCGCGATCCCTTTGCCGGAAAATATGCCGAACCGGGGGGCTATGTCGTGGATCATGCCCTGATCGAAATGGATGGAATGCACCACCTCTTCTACATCCGGGGGACGGCGGCAGGCAATTGGCCGGAGTATCCTCTGTTCAATTTCGGACACGCTGTCAGCAAGGATCTCATCCACTGGAAGACCGAAGATCCCGTGCTCCAATGCCCGGCGGATGGCTGGGATGTTTATCAAGTATGGGCTCCTTATGTGATCGAGCGCGATGGCACCTATCACATGTTTTACACCGGTGTGAACCAGAACGTGAGTCAGGCGATTTGCCATGCCACATCCACCGATCTTTACCATTGGAAGCGGAATGAGAAGAACCCTGTGATCAAGCCTGGGCCATGGGGCACATGGACTGCGGAAGCGTGGTCAGATTGCCGCGATCCCGTGGTGCTGCAAGACGGCGGCAGGTATTACCTCTATTACACGGCCGCCCGCATCGTTCCAGAAACGGGACTGCCGGAATCCTGCATCGGGATCTCCTCATCAGCGGATTTGCTCGCCTGGAAGGACGAGGGTTTCATCCGGTTGAGTGAAAGCCTCAGCACACCGCCCGAATCCCCTTTTGTGCTGAAGCGCGGCGGCAAATGCTATCTGTTCTACTCCAACTACAAACATGGGACGGTCTATGCGGTCAGCGATGATCCGGTCAAAGGCTGGAAGGAACTACCACCCGACGAGATGACCGTGATGGGCGGCGTTTCTGCCAGCGAGATTTATCGCTCCGGTGATCAGTGGCACCTGTCCTACATCTCCCACCAGAAAAACTGCCTGCACTTCTTTGAGATCCGCCAATTGCGGTGGGAAAGCGAAGGTCGCCCGTCCGCCGATGTCTGGACGCGCGAGGCTTCAGTGGCAGAGCCATTTGGAAAGGCGTTGCGCGGCAGCATGAAGGTTGCGGGTTCGGATGAGTTCCGCCAGCGTCCGGTCACGATCGAGTGCATGGCAAAGCTGGACAGCGCGGCATCCTACAATATCCTCGTGGCCTCCGACACCAAGGCATCGGCAGAGCATTGGTCCCTCTACTCAAGCCCAGGCAGCGGCTGTCTGAGCCTGTTTCAGCCAGGCTATGGCGGCGAAGTGTTCTCGGAAACCAACATCTGCGATGGGAAATGGCACGCGATTGCAGCGGTGATCGAGCCTGAGCGCGTGCGTATGTTCGTGGACGGCAGGCTTGTGAAGGACGCTCCATCCGCCCCGCTCTCGGGCGGTCCTCTACCCGGCAAACTGGCCATCGGAGATATCGTCGAAGGTGGCCTCGGCTGTGATGGAGCGGTGGACAATGTCCGCTTGTCGCGTGGTGCACGGGAAATCGGTGCGTCGCCCGGAACTCCGCTGACTCGTGACTCCACGACACTTGGTTTGTGGGACTTTGATGAACCGGAATAACTACGCTTTGAACATCATCACCGCTCCCTTGTTCGACGAAACCGTATGACCCCAGACCGCCCATGCAACCTTCAACACGACCGAGTGCATCCGCTACCGCTAGCTTATGAAATCACACCACACCTCCCCTCATCTCTACTCAAACGCGTCCTTGCCCCGGCAATCGCTCTGGTTCTCCGTGCTCGACCTTGAGACATCTCGTTCAATGAAGGCGGTGGTATTCCTTTTCTTTTTGTTGCCGACCATGGGGATGGCAGATGACGGCCGAGCCGAAAACGACAAAGTGCGTGCAGCGGGGGTGCAGGCCACCGAATCTCCGCTCCCGTCCAAGCGTCCGCTGGTGGGTGCCATTCGATGGGATGGCTGGGGGCTCAAAGGCGCAGTCGGAGAAGGCTCTGAACAAGTCCTCGGCCTAGCGAAGTATCAGCATCGCGCTCCGTTTTTTGTGGCGGAGGCGGGAGTGGATTCCATCCGGTTCAAACCTTATTCCCAGGAGATCATGGACACGGAGGTTGATTACGCTGTCCATGCGGGGATCGACTACTGGGCGTTTTGTTGGTATCCGCCGGGCTGCGGGTTGGAAGTCGCGCGAAACCTCTTTCTCAGCTCCAAGAAACAGCAGCGCCCCAAGTGGTGCGTCATCCTGGGGACGAATCCCTTCGACATGGGGCGGGACGCCCCCTGGCTCGCAGGAGAGTTTGCCAAGCCGGAGTATCAGAAGGTTCTCGATGGTCGTCCTCTAGTCTATGTCTTCACACCGATGCCCCGAGCGGACCTTTCCACCTTGCGGGAGCTCTCGCTCAAATCCTGCGGCAAGAGTCCCTACGTCGCCATGATGGCCTGGACCGCCACCAGCGCGGCGCAAGCTTGCGAGGCGGTCGGTGCTGATGCCATCACCCGATATGCTGGCGGAGAATGGGGGAGTTGGGAAGATTACGCCAAGGTCAAAGAACTGATTCCCAATGTCGGCATCGGCTGGGACCCGACGCCGTTTCGGGATACGCCGATGCCATGGTATCCCCCCGTCGCGAAGGACTTTGTCGGCTCCACAGCGACACCCAAGCAGATCGTCGCAGGCATTGAGGCGGCCTTTAGCTGGATCAGAGCAAATCCGACAAAAGTCCCTGCCAACACCCTGCTCATTTATGCCTGGAATGAGCACGCCGAAGGCGGCTGGCTCTGCCCGACATTCACTCCGAAAGGGCCGAACACCGAAAAGATCGATGCGCTTCACGAATGGATGTCCAAGCAGCCCCACTGACCCCGCGCTTTCAGTGAGAAACTAGCAGAAGATGACCTTAGACCGCATGATTGACCTACCCATACGCCGCCTCGTTTTTGTCATGATCTTTGCGGGTTGTTTCTGTCACGCCGCCGAGCCTGGCCTGCCGACCAACGTCAAGATCACGCTCGATCAAAAGCAGATCGGGATGGGGCAGAGTGTGACCGTGCGTTTGCAGGCGACAATCGCCGATGGAAGACCTGCCGTGAATTGTGAACTGCTGTCTTATGGGAACGGCCACAACCCCCATTTCCCCGCCCTCCGGTCCGATCCAATGGCTCTTTCAGGGGCCTCCCGCAGAAAGCAAAATACTAGCAGCCAAAGCATCAAGACTGAAGTGCTACGTTAGACTTTCCGAAGAACCACGCCGAGGGCGTGCGAAATCCATATTTCTCTCGCAGGCGATCGCTCGAACTCACATGTCGAGTTACTGGCCAGGCTCCCGGGTTCACCTCATCCGCACGGGTGACATCGGATTGGCGGAAGGGAAGTCCTTGCATCCCAAATCCTGACAGGCGCGGCCACACCCGGCATTGCCAGCCTGCCGTCCGTCTGTCAGAAGCAATCCCGCAGAATGCCCGACTGACCACCATGATACGCCGCTACAACCGCCATCAGACGATCATGGCCGTGCTCTGCCTGCTGGGCGGAATTGTCTGCTGTTTCCTGACCTGGGTGTTTTTCCGCTACGTCCCTCCGTTCGCCGCGTGGCAGTTCGAATTCAAATGGGGTCCCGCCGTTTCCAACACCATGGCGACGCTGGGGGTGGCGGCGGTGTTCCTCAGCGGCTACCGCACGTGGCGGGCGGGCGGCGGCTTGCAAGGTTATCATGAATCCGCGCTGTATCACGATCTCGGCGAGGACACCTCGGGAGCCTGCTTGGTGGATTTCTACGCCCACCGGATCACGGGTCCGGCGCATGTGCTCAGCCAGCTTTTCCTGGCAGGTCCGTTGTTGCTGCTGCGCGTCAACACGCTCATCGCAAGCCGGGTGCCGGACAGCTCACGGCTGGAATCCAGCCTGGCGTATACGCTCGCGGTTCTGCGGGACCTCAACAAATGGCAGGCCATCACCGACCATCCGGAGCGGACCACCGACATCCTATATCTCGCCCGCATGGGCCTGATCGACTTCAGCACGGCCAAAGGCGTCCCCCGCATCAAGGCGGACCGCGCCAAGTAGTCATTCACCCGTTGAACGGCCATGAACCTTTTTTCCCGGCCATGAACCGTAGCGGCAACCTCATCTTCGTCGGGCTGGTCTGCACGGTTTACGGCATCATCCTGATCAAACGCGGCATCGAGGGCGACACGCTCTGTCCGGGAACGACATTCACCTATCTGCCGCGCTGGTTGTTCATCGGCACCGGGATTCTGCTGCAACTACCGCTTCCCGCCGCGTTCTGGTTTATCCATGCCGCGAAAAACCTCTGGGCCGGATGAGTGGATTGCCAATGGTTGCTTGACCCCGCAGGGCCGGGCGACGGATTTCGCGCACAGCTACGAGGAGGATAACGCGGCGGCGGCGAGGCTGGGGTAGGGGTTGTTCCGGTTCACCACCAGCGGCGCGCTGGTCGGCGGAAAGGGCGATGTGGACAAACCCCCATTCCCCTCCCCCCGGTCCGACCAAGTGGCTCTTTCAGGGGCCTCCCGCAGAAAGCAAACTCCTGCAGCGAGTCGCAAAGTCCGCTAATTCTGAAGGCCGTGTGAAATTGGATGATCCAAAATCTCTGGATTGACGGTTTATAGGTGAAGTATTATTACCAATATCAACATTCCATGAACCGACACAAATTGATCAAGACTCTCGCTATGACCATCCTATCCAGCGGCCTTTGCCTGCTCGGGGGTCCTACCGCATCTGCCGCAACCCCGTTTAATGCCCCGACCCGCAGTTTGGCTGTCGGGCAATCGCTCCGATACGATGCAGGACTGAAGCTTACTTTTGTTCAAGTGAGGAACGACAGTCGGTGTCCGATCAACGCCAGGTGCATCTCGGCCGGTAATGCGGAAGTCGTGATGATTGCCAAAGTAGGGAGTCAGCCTGAAAAAATCATCCGGCTCCAGACCCATAACAAGCCCACCTATGTCGTTCTCCCCGCAGCACCTCCGGGAACGATTTCCACGATGAAGACCTACTACTTGAAAATTGGCAGCTTGAATCCCTTACCGATCGCTGGCACCAAAACCAAGCAGTCCGACTACCGTTTGGTTTTGGATATTGACGTGGCTAACTAATCCGCCTCGCTCATAATTAGACCGCACGCTGTAGGGCCGCGCTCAGCGAGCGATTCATCTTCTTGCATAGCGAAATCCTGGGAATGCCCTCACCAGGCGTCGCATTTCCAGTTTCATGAGATTCGCCGTCACGACGTGTGCCGGCAGCCCGCAGCGCTCGATAATCAGATCCACCGGTGATTCGTCCATCGTCACGGCGGCGAAAACGGTGACCTCTTCTTCCGGTAGCACGGGGATTTCCGTAGCGGGTTCAGCGAGGGTCGCTTTGCGGGCAAAGGGCAGCTCGCCGACGATGGCTTGCCACGCGAGCACGTCGTCAAAGAGCGATGCCACGTCCACGCCAACCTCGAACGGCCGCTACAGCAGGTGACGACGCTGTGTCATGGGCGGATCGAGCAGCCGCTTCACATGCCATACTTGAAGGAAACCCTCCCTTCACATATCCTCACGCGGTGAATGCGAAATTTGTCGAACAGCTCGCCCGTCTGGAACCCCGGACCTCATCCGGGATCGTCCACGAAGCAGGTGCCTTCGGCCAGATTCATTTCAACTCAGCATTCGGATGGCATATCGCCCGCGCTTTCGCCCGGGCCAGGATGGTGATACCGGTTACCGTGATCGGGCGTGACCACTGGCTTTGGAATGCTTACTTGATGCACTTGGATCCAATCATTTTCCGCCACGGCGATGTCGAAACGGCATTTCAGATTTCCCGGCAACCCGGTCTTTCGGGGAAACTGAAGGCCATGCTCATGGCCGGTGTTGGCTCTCCCGTTGATGCGCACCTCAACCTTGTCGCAGAGAAGGCCGGCATCCCCAGACTTACAGTCGAGGCCTTCGAGATCCTGTTTTTCAACGTGCTCGACCGTCCCCAAGACGGACTGTATCTCTCAAGCTTGGCCTATCCGAACGGACGCATGGTCGAGCTCGACGAGGACTACTTCGCAACCACACCCCATTCGGATCTGCTTATCCGCGCAGCCCACAATTATCACGACCTCGACCTTGTTGTGCACTTGGCCGGACTGGATGATGCATCTCTAGTGAGAGAACTTTTCGCCCTTCGTGAGAGTGAGTCGAAGCTGGAGGCCCGGATCTTGAGTAACGCCCTGCTCATCGCCCAGACCGGTACATCGAATCAGCCCAGCGTCGGACTGCAGCGTGCCACCCAACTGCTCGCTTCCGGCCGCACCCGAAAGAGCAAACCCGCTGAAGCGGAAAGCCAAACACCTCACGACATTGCCGGCGAACTGGCGGCTGCCTTGGTCGCCATCCCGCCGATCACCGACGTCGACCGCCGAGAAATGCACGCTGCCGCACGTCCCGGCCAATCATATTGGCACGACGATGAAGGCAATATCACGGCGTGCGCTTTTTCCGACGTGGTGCCTCCTGCTTTGCAAGCTGTCGCGGATCCTCCTGAACCGCTCGTAATGTTCCCCGAGCCCATCACTGCGATCTGGCGGAATAAGGACTTCGACCAGCCGGTTACTCTAATAGGCCGGATGTCTGAGCCTGGATTACCGGACCATTATCTGACCGCAGGAAAGAATGGGATTCCAGCATCCGAAGTATTCTTTGAAAACTAGGCCGCCGCAGCGTGGGCTACCACCGTGGATAGAGTAGTCGCCCCATTGCGTCTCGCGCATTCACCCCACCGACACAGTCGTCAGTGCCGCCGCAGTGCTTCGCGGTGCCGTAGCGACACTTTTGCATCAATCTGCGACCGCATGCAATGGATGCAGCAAAAGCAGCGGGGTATTCTGCGTTGACCTCTATTTGCTTTATCAACCTCCTCACCCATCATTTTAGACTGGGAACAGTCAACAAGTCCGGTGGCAGCAGGTCCAACACCCGAAGGATCTCCGTTCAGACGTCGACGTATGGGGCGCGGATTTTTTTAACAGCCTGCCCTAACGGGAGCGCAAGTTCCCACTTGTCGTTCTCGACACGACGGGCAACCCCCAACCGGTCGTAAAGTTCGAGCACCCTGCGGCAATCACCCGAGAGCAGGCGGTTCGTCTTGCGGACGAGCTCTCGCGCATTCAAGGGGCCGTCCTCCAATTTGGATAGCAGCTTGATTGCCAGGTTCAGATCCTTGGCATCCCGTTCGGTCTGTGTGAGCTGTTCCCGACAATTCACCATCCGCATTACCAGAAACTTGGCCAACACAAGGGCATCGGTGTCTGTCCACCTCTTTGGCTCGCCCCTACGCCCCGGTGACAGCAAGAGCAGTCCGGTGACCAGTGTCGCAAATAGCGAGCGTGCTGCGCGGGTTAGGCCCGGGCAACGTGGTTCGAGCTTTTGAAGAAGTACAACCCACTCCCGTTGGCGCAGGGGCCAAGCGTAGCGGATCGTCATCGGACCAGCTTGCCGGTAATCCAACCTCCGAGCCCACGCGATCTGCAAGGCCTCGGAATAGTTTAGATGCGTCGCGTAGGATACCGAAGAATTCGCGTGTTCCTGCGGCGACGACAACTCACCACTCTTGCCATCGACGAGCCATAGCAGATTTGCCAGCAGGCTTTCGCCGCCATCTCCAACCGACCGAGCCAACTTGGCCGCCGTGCAGGAGGCTGCGACGTGCCCCCGGATGTGAACCGGCCCAGTCACACCATCTGCGATACCGGTGCCCTGCACAACAGACAGCAGTATGCTCTCCAGCCGTTCCTTCCCAGGGCCATCCGGCAATTCCACACGGACAAAAGGGTAACGGCAATGCGCCCGCGACAACTGTTTCTCCAATCCAGCAGCACTACCAGCATCCAGAAACACCGCCGGGGTGGTCTCGAACTCGCCGGGACCTTGATTACGGCAAGGGGCAAGAAGAAACCTGAATACTGAGCTGTCACCCTCAGGCGAGAAGCCGTTTAGCGCCAAATCCAGTTTTGCCAGCCCAGAGGCATTTTCAGACGGTGCAGGCGGACGGTGTCGGGAAAGCTCAGACGGCGGCATGGCGCGAAGCGTGGCGCGGGAGTGGGCCGCATCTGCCGCGATGTGATCGACAAGATTGTTTTGAAGGCATGCGAGCGGAGCGATCACCTTGTCGGCGATGAGGGAGTTCGTCAGCCCTCCGATCGAGGCGAAACTCATGCCGACAGTCAGGCGACTGCCGTCGTCCGAAACCAAGCACGCTCCGGGCGGATACGAATTGGCCAGCGCGATGCATTTGGCCGCGAGAACATTGGCCCCGGCCGCCATGTCGCCTTCGCCCAACAATGCGGCACCGAAGACCTGGAGCAGGCGGAGAAGCGGGGCGGAGGGGGCGGTGGTTAAATTGGTTGTCATGTCCGGCAGGCGTAATCATCGGCGGTGGCACCCTGTGGCCGTGATCTTGCGCACAGGTTGTGATTGCCTTATGAAATAAGTATGACCTTAATCATTCGTGGATTCCATGAAAAAAGTAGGAAATCATTCAAATCGAGGCGGCGCACGCCCCGGTGCAGGAAGACCGTCGGGACAGACCAAGATCAAGACATCCGTGTCGATCGACGAGACGACATTGAGGGCAGCACTCGCCAAGTGGGGTGGCAAGCTGTCGCCGCTGGTGGAAAAGCTACTGCTCGACTACGCCAAGAGCACAGCGCCTTGAGTTGGCCGCACTGGCCGCCGGTGCTCCCAAAGTCTAAGTGAGAGGATGACCAAGGACAGGAGAGTTCCTCGCACTACACCAGACAAACGGCCCACGCTTCACACTTACAGGAGGGAGGTGTCACATCTCAGCATGGTCTGTGCCTTGCGCACTGGCTTGTTTGCTCACTCCTCCGGTGGCACTAGCCCCGGCATCTTCTCGATAGCCGCAGCGAGGGTTTTCACTTCGAAGTGGGTGTAGATCGCGTGAACTTCCGAGTCTGTGTGACCAGCGAGCTTCTTTCTGAGATCCTCGTCAACATCGCAGTTGGTCAGCATGGTGACGAACGCATGGCGGAGAGCGTGGAAGCCACGCTCGTGAGTGCTCCGGCCCGCTGACTCTTTTTTCACGATCCGAGACTTGCCACGAGACACTCCCGCCTTCGTCATGATTTCTACGAAGGTCATCGAAAGCCCCTTGTTGCCGTCGATTCTACGACTTGCGAGACTCGGGAAAATCGGTGTATCCGGATCATCGGCGATTGGGTGACTTTCGAGGAACTGGCGGGCCTCCGGGTGAAGCGGGATGCAAATCATTCGCTTCTTTTTCTTCGTCTTGGCTGGCATCAGCCGAAGCGTTCCTTCAGTGAAGTCCACCATCCCCCACTTGAGCTTGGCAATGTCACCAAGTCGCAAGCCGGTGTAGAGGCCAAGGAGAACCATCCCCTTCCAGTCTGCCGATGGGGCGGCGGCGATCAGCTTGACCACCTCGGCGGCGACGAATGGCTTCCTATCGACCGAGTCAGTATATTCGAGGGGGTCGAGCCCGCTGGCGGGGTTGTGAGTCAGCAATCCTTCACGGACGGCAGTTCTGAGTCCACTGCCGATGTCCCGAACGTAATGTTGCGCCGTCCGCGCCGTGCGACCCTCGGAGGTGAGGGTCTGTCGAAAATTCCGAACATCGGACACGGTAAGGATTTCCAGAGGCTTGTCGGCGCGCTCGCCCAGCCATGCCAAGAACGCCTTCACGCTGGCTGAGTATCTTGCCTGGGTCGCGGGAGCTGTCACATCGCATTTCCTCCGCTTCCATTCCTCCAGCCAAGTCCTGACCGTAAACGCCGGCATGTCCTCGCCGGTCGAGATCCGAACAATCTCC
Organism: Luteolibacter sp.; assembly: GCA_044369025.1. Classification (GTDB taxonomy): domain Bacteria; phylum Verrucomicrobiota; class Verrucomicrobiia; order Verrucomicrobiales; family Akkermansiaceae; genus Luteolibacter. The sequence continues at coordinate 384 of JBIPMR010000029.1, read as the reverse complement.
GCAAGAAGCACTCTTGCCCGTGCAGCGTTCAGCGTTTCTTTGATGGCCTCTTGTCCGGCCCGCTGGATGACTTCGAGAATCTTCCTCGCCTTCGCCTCCCCTCCCCCTGCCGCTTCTCGTCCCCGGCGTTCGATGTTGGCAGCTTCCGAGCGAGCTTCCCGTTCGTTGACCTTTCCTGTCGTCTCGCGCATCTGGACGGACAGCCCGGTTTCCGCGTTGGTGACGTAGTAGGCGCATTGCCAAATCTTGGAACCGGGTCGTTTGTAGATCGATGCCATATCTGTTAGGTGTGCCTGATACTGTGCATTGTGTGTGTTGTTCATTCAAGCACATATTGTCCGCCAGTTGTTGTAAATACGGCGATTCCTTACGGCTCTAGGGGCC
>JBIPMR010000430.1:0-4221 GCA_044369025.1 Luteolibacter sp. | reverse complement strand
CGGCCTGGCGCGCGATGACCTCGTCGCGTTGCGCGATAAGGTCTAGCAGGTGTGGTGTTTTCTCGTCGCCGACGTCCTTCTACTAGAGATCTAGTATTTAGTGACCGGACCCGCAAGCTTTTTCTCAAAAACATAAAACTTCCCTCTGGAATTAGCACAAAGGCTTCAAGTGCTTTCGCCTGAGCATCCGCTTGCGCCTGAGAATCCCTGTTTTTTGCAGAACGAGGTGGGGAGGACCCTTGAATAGGTTATGGGATCCCAAATACCTCGACCTCGATGTAATGATTCATTTCGTTGGAGGTGTTGCCGTTGCTGTAGAGGCGGACGTAGCGACCACGGGCGCCTTTGGCGTCCACCAGTTTACCGAAGCGGGTTTCGACGTAGGGACTGTCCGTGCCCTTGCCGAACTTGGAGGTGTCGTCGTAGTCGTTGTTATAAATGGTGGTGACGCCGGTTTTGAATTCCGCGTCGTCGGAAACCTGGATGATCACGTCGTTGTAGGCGCGCTTCTGGGAGTGGAAGTGCCAGACCCAGATGGCGGAGAGGGCGGCGCTTTTTTCCAGATCGATCTGGACCCACTGGGTGCCGTCGAGGAGCTCGACAAAGTAACCTTCGCCGGCTTCCTTGTCGCCATCGGTGATGAGGGCGATCTCGCCGATGATCGGCGCGTCGTCGCTGCTGGTGACTTTTTTGCCCTTGGAGAGCAGCTCGGTGCCCTCCGGGACGAGAAACTCGGGTGCCTTGACCGGAGCCTGCACCAGATTGGGCACGTTCATCGGCTTAGGGGTGCCTTCGATGAGTTCCGGGGGAAGCTCGGTGGTGAGCGCCACGCCGCCGGGGGTGCTGGCGGGTGGCACAACAGTAGGTGGCTGCACCTCAACTTGTTCCGGGACCCTTTCCGGCGGAGTTTCAACTGCGGTTTGGGCCACGACGCCGCTTTCGACTTTCGTCGTCGCTGCATCAGATCCTGAATTTCCCCGGCCCCTGCCCATAAGTGTCACACCGCCAACAGCGACTACTGCAAGGACCGCCGCCATGGTCGCAAGGGCGAACGGCTTCGGTTTTTTGGACGGGCTAGGGGTTTGCTTTTGTTGATACTGCTGCGGGACTGCGGTCGAATGGGGCGGCTGATCCGAAGGAGAAGAAACTCGGGATGAGTTTAATTGGGCGGCCGAATCGGTGTGATTCTTTAGCACTTCCATCCACTCCCCGGCATCTTGAAAGCGTTCCTCGATGCGCACGGCCATTGCGCGATCGATACTTCCAAGAAAAGCGGCGGAATATCTTGCCGTCAACTGCGGCCTTTGAGCGAGCGGTGTCCACGGATCGTCAAAGGCGCGGTCGGTAGCCTTGGGCGGGGCCTCACCAGTGATGACTTTGGCCAAGCTGGCCCCGAACGCGTAGAGGTCGCTCCAAGGACCAATCCTGCCCCGCGTCTGCAACTGCTCGAAAGGCGTGTAGCCTGCGCTTTCGACCACTGTCATCGATCGCTCGCTCAAACGTTGCCGCGCCGAACCGAAGTCGATCAATACTGGGATTCCGTCACTGGTGATGAGAATATTCCCCGGCTTGATGTCACGGTGATAGATACCGCGCTGGTGGAGGTGATCAAGCGCTGCAAGTACTCGCTCGATGAGGCCCCGGAGTTCCTCCTCATTGAAGGATTGCCCTTCCTGCTGTCGGCTTTGGAGTAAGTCCTCCAAGGTGACGCCCTCAACGTAAGGCATGACGAAATACGCCGTGCCGAAGGCCTGGAAGCTGCGCAACACTTGGACGATGCCGGGGTGGTGGAGGCTGGCGAGCATCGCAGCTTCCTTCGAAAAGTTCTCCAGCGACCATTGAAAATTGTCCGAGTCGTCGCTCTGGGAATGCCGGGGCGCTACGGTGAGTGTGCGTGGATCGCGGAAACAGAACTGCACCGGCAGGTTTTCCTTGATGACCACCTGCCGCCCGAGCGCTGTGTCCTTCGCCAGATAGGTGATCCCGAAGCCGCCGGAGCCGAGAACGGATTCGATGACGAATTCCTCGATCCGGGTTCCGGCTGGGAGGGCTTGGGTGCTGATGTTGGGAGATTCCATTGCTTTTAAAGGGTCGAGTGAGGGCTAGTCCCGTAATTCCAAATGCTGGTCCATTTGGCGATTCGCCCAAGCATCGATCGGATCGATGAATTGTCGCTGCGGAATGCGATGCTGATGTCTGGCTTGCTCGCGAAGGTGAAGTGGAGGCAGAGTTCTCGGACGATGGGAAGGTGCACCGCTGAGACTAACTGCTGATGAAACAGATTCTGAACCGGAATTCCTTTCAAGAAGCAGGACCCCTTTCCATTCTGGGGCACTTTGCCAGCGTTCCTCCTCATCCACCGCAAGCGCCTTGTCGATCGAAGACAGAAAAGCCCTCGAATACAGGGAGATCACATCAGGCCTTTGCGCCAGCGGAACGTGTGGATCCCTCCGAATACGGTCGTTTACCTTTGGTGGGGCGTCTCCGGTGATCGCCTTGCACAGCGTGCCAGCCAAGGCATAGAGATCGCTCCAAGGGCCGACATTCCCGCGACTTTGCAACTGTTCGAACGGCGTGTAGCCTGGGCTTTCAATCACGGTCATCGAGCGCTCTCCCAAGCGCTGGCGGGCGGAACCGAAGTCAATCAGCACCGGGATGCCGTCGTTGGTGATGAGAAGGTTGCCGGGCTTGATGTCGCGGTGATAGATCCCCCGGTCATGGAGGTGGTCAAGCGCCGGAAGCGTCCGTTCGAGCAAGCCGCGCAGTTCCTCCTCGGCGAAGGGCTTGTTGCCGGCCTTCCGCTCGTTGATCAATTCATCCAATGCAACCCCCTCGACAAATGGCATGACGAAGTAGGCGGTGCCGAAGGCCTCGAAGCGACGGAGGACGGAGACGATGCCCGGATGGTGGAGCGAGGCGAGCATCTCCGCTTCGCGCGAAAAGTTCTCCAGCGACCAGCGGAAATTGTCCTCATCCTCGCGGCCGCGACCGGGATTGACGACCAAGCTGCTGGTATCCCGGTGGGCGAACTGGCTGGGCAGGTTCTCCTTGATGACCACCTGCCGGTTCAGGCTCGCGTCGCGCGCCAGATAGGTGATACCGAAGCCGCCGCTGCCGAGCACGCGCTCAATCACGAACTCCTCAAGGCGGGTGCCAGCCGGGAGTTCCTTGCCGCCGGAGGAATGTGCATGGGAGATAGATGTGTTCATGTGATTGGTATCACGTAGGATGCGTTGATTCAGGGGACGCCGCGAAATGCTGTTTGGGATTTCCTTCAGGGTTTTACGCCGGGTTCGAGATATAGATCCGGAGTATTTTCCAGGAATGACTTTAGTTTCATGCCGTCATTATGTTGGGATTCGATCGAGATGACGATTTTGCCGGTCGCTTTGATCGAAATTGGTATCCGATAAGTCCGTGTTCGACTCACGCCCTTCAGTCGGGCAAGCTCAGGTCCGTTTTCTGGCGAACGGACAACGACATCCCCAGGTGATCCGGCGTAGGGATCGTCCCTTGTAGTCATAACGAGCACAAGGGTAACATTGTCGGGCATTGCCTGCAGAGCTTCGAACGTGCATATCGACTTGCCACCGCGTCTGCCAACATAGAGAACATCGTTGGAATGTGTCATTTTAAAGAAGCTGTTTTCCGGAAAGGAAATGACTTGGGGCGGTTCGGGCGGGCTTTGATCGTCTGGCAGGACTGCCAGCGCTGGGCCAAGGTTTTGGCCAGAGGTTAATTTTAGGGTTTGTTCGCCCAGTTCACCACCACTTGGCGCACCTACCTCTTGTATGGCTTTCACCTCTTCCAGAGGACCGGGAGCCAATGCGTCTGGCACATTTCCCTCGGTAATCACATCCGCCGAAGGCAACTTAGAGTCCGTCTTGCTATTGTGGCGTCCACCCTGTTTGCCGGAGAAAATAATTATCAGAGTGAGCAGGGTTGCAAACAGGCAGATCCCAACCCGAAGAACGGTGCGGGGTGTATGTTTAGTGGAATCCATACGGACCTGAGGTGCGGAGGCCTCCGACTGCGCCACAAAAGCAATTCCTTCATGCAGTTCTGGTGATTGAATAGTCGGTATCTGGAGTCGAAGTCTGGCTCGCCCATGCAGCCCTTTCTGCCATTCGTCAGCGTTCTGCCAGCGAGCACTTTCCCCGAGCTCAAGAGCCTTGTCAATTGTGCCTATGAAGTCGCTTGAATAGTGGCCCTGCATTTCGG